>JANYBQ010000698.1 GCA_025360705.1 Betaproteobacteria bacterium
GGCGATACGGCTCACCCTGGTACATCAGCTCGACCTCGTTGCCTTGCCATCCCACAACCGCATCGTCCCAGACCCAGGCGCCCTGGCCGCTCAATATGCACCGAGCCTGTTGGCTGGCGCGGGCACACTGGTCCGCATCGAGGCCAAATTCACGCGCTGCCGCCGCGGCGTTCTGGTCCGACGCATCGCCCCACTCCAGTAACCGGTGCATCGCCTTGCCGATACGCGCCAGTGGCGTGTCGTTGTCCGGCGCAACGGATTGGTTGTCCTCGCCCTGCGTTGCCGGGGCACTCGAGATCTGGACTACATGCGACACAGGCAATTCCTTCAGATAAAAAATCGCGCCAGTTCTCACTGACGCAATAGATTTTTCGGCCGCGGACGGCGTGCGTCCGACACGCTCGGCAATCAAGCCAGCCAGCCGCTGCCACCAGCTCCCCGGCGCCTCCCTGTGGGGCGTGATGGACGAGACGACCAGCGTATGGCGCGCCCGTGTCAATGCCACATACAGCGCATTGAGTTCCTCGCGTTTGCGTTGCACTTTTTCATTTTCCAGCGTCGCCACGGCACAAGCCGGCGGATGCCCCTCGCGCGCCAAAAACACAAACTTGTGCGGCCGCGCCGCATGGCCCGGCCAATCGACCAATACACCCATGGTGTCGCCTGCCCGTTCGGGCGTGTCGGTATCCAGCAGCACCACGGCGTGCGCTTCCAGGCCTTTCGCGCCGTGGATGGTCAGCAGGCGCACCGCTTTGTCGTTGACGGCCGCCGGCGCATGGACTCCACCGGCCTTCATGGCCCGTACAAAAGCATACGGCGTGGCGTAACGCCCGCCGCCCAATTGCAGCGAAGCCGCAAGCAACGCGCGCAAGTTGGCCAGCACCGCGTCGCGCTGTAGCGCCGGAGCGGCAATCGCAAAACGCGCCAGCACGTCGCCCTCGCTATAAATCGCCTGCAAGGCATCGTGCGGCGGAAGCCGGTCCAGCCAGGTTTTCCAGCGCGCCAGCGTATCTCCGACACCGTGTAGTTCGTGCCCCGACAACCAGTTCTGCTGCAACAAGACAAACCACGGCAAGTCCTGCTCTGTGCGTCGCAATGCCAGCGCCACCAATGCGTCATCCGAGACACCGAACAGCGGCGACCGGAGCGCGCGCGCGAGCGACAAGTCGTGCTGGTTCGAGACCAGCCCATCGAGCAGAGCCACGATGTCCTGCACTTCGCAGCAGTCGATCAACGCGGTCTTTTCACCGATCTGCGCCGGGATGCGCAATGCGCGCAACTCGTCCTGCATCGGCAACAGGCCGGCACGCC
The DNA here is from genome assembly GCA_025360705.1 of Betaproteobacteria bacterium. Classification (GTDB taxonomy): domain Bacteria; phylum Pseudomonadota; class Gammaproteobacteria; order Burkholderiales; family Burkholderiaceae_C; genus CAISIP01. The sequence continues at coordinate 1,312 of JANYBQ010000698.1, forward strand.
GACGTGACAGCACCATCACGTCGGAGGGTTGAAGACCGCCTTTTAACTGGTGCGCTATCCACCCCGCTACCTGGCGCGCTTCCATCGTGCGCAGGGTTTCTTCCGGCAACTCCCGCGGTATGCAGAGACTGTCGCGCCATGCATCGCCAAGCGCGAGTTCGTCCCCCGCCATTGCACCGGGACGCGGTATCGGCGGCAAGGTGCATACCAGGCCAGACTCGTTCGAACTGCTTGTATGTTCTCGAAAACCTTCGTAATGGTCGTTAGCGCGTGCGTGCGCCATGGTGGCGTTGACGGTCTCGATCACCTGCGTGGCGTTGCGCCGGGTGTGGTCGCAACTCAGAAGATCGCCGCCCAGGCCATGCGCCACGAATTCCTGCGCGGCGCGAAACACCTGAGGCTCGGCGCGCCGAAAGCGGTAAATGCTCTGTTTGGGGTCTCCTACGATAAACACGCTGGGCGCCTTGCCACCGGCACCGGCATAACTACTCAGCCACGACATCAAGGCCTGCCATTGCAGCGGATTGGTGTCCTGGAATTCGTCGATCAACAGATGTTTGACCTGGGTATCCAGCCGCTCCTGCACCCAGCCCGACAACGCGGTGTCCGACAACAACACCTGCGCCGCGCGTTCCACATCGGGCATATCGACCCAACCTCGCTCACGTTTAAGCGCGGCGTATTCGGCCACCAGGACGCGTGTAAGCCGCGCCATGCGTTGCTGGTACAACCAGGCTTCGTGCTGGTGGCTGGCCGCGCATAGCACTGCCAGTTCGCGTTCGGCCTCCTGCGCCGCCGGATACTTTTTCAGGTGCTGGGTCAGGCGGTCTTCGTCGGCGACAAAAAAGGCTTTGCGCAGAATTTCCAGCCGTGATGGCCGGTCCGCCGCCCCAGACGAAACAATCGATGGTGCCGGCGCGAAAGCATCGGCTATCCGTTGCGCCGCTTTTTGCGGCGTCTTGTTGGGCTCCTGACCCAGGGCTTTTGCCCATGCCAGCCAGCGATTGCGCGCCGCGTCCGGCTCCAGTGCGTCATGGGGATGGTCAAACCCGCCCAGAGCCGTAAACATCTCCCGAAAGTCCAGCACCGACGTATCGACAATGCCGTGGGCATCGGCCAATGCAAACTCGATCCGTTTATCCAGCGCAACCGCCAAGGCCTTCTCGGTCTGGAACCGGCCGTGCTCCAGCACCACGGCTTCGAAATCCGCCTTGTGTTGCGCGTGGCTCAACAAGGCCTGGTAAAAGCGTCGCCACACCTGCCGGGTGGCCTGCGCATCGTCCTCCAGCAATTCATAGTTCAGCGGCAGTTCGAGTTGCTGCAGCACCGCCAGCGGCGCGGCGCGCAGCAAGGCCGCGAACCAGCTATGAAAAGTGCGGATCTGCACCTGCCGTCCGCTTTCCAGCACCCGTTGGTACAGCTGGGATAGTGGAATGCTGGCGGCGTTCAGACCGGCGTCACTGTCGCCAGCGTACACACCACGCGCCTGCAA
>JANYBQ010000046.1 GCA_025360705.1 Betaproteobacteria bacterium
TGGAGCAGGTGCAGGCCTACTTGACGCCATTATGTGCCGCCACCGATCAAAGCCTGCGTGAGGCCTTTGTGCGTATCGCTGAAACCAGTGATGAAGACGGGCATGTGAATATCGAAGGCCGCGAACTGAAAGCTTTGCGTCGTGCCGGTAGCGTGATTTGGTTTGATTTTGCCACTTTATGCGGCGGCCCACGTTCGCAAAACGACTATCTGGAAATCGCCACGCAGTTTCATACTGTCCTGCTCAGCGATGTTCCCGCCATGCCGATGCGTATGGCGTCGGAGGCGCGACGCTTTACCTGGCTGATCGACGTTTTGTATGACCGGCGCGTCAAATTGATAATGTCGGCGGAAGTGGCGCCGGAGTTGTTGTATCCCGAAGGCCCGCTGGCGCATGAATTCGTGCGCACCGCGTCGCGTCTGCATGAAATGCAAACCAGGGTTTACGTCGCACAGCAGCGTAGACTCGTGAATACGGATTTGACATGAAACATCTGGTTCTTTTAATGTGCTTGATTCTTCTAGCTCCGAATGCAAGACCGCAGTCGGGCGAGGAAATCGAAGACACATTCAGGCTGCGTGAGCAGGCGGAGCGGGAGCGTATTCGGCAGACCCGAAGCAGCGAGCAAGGGCTTTTTACCGCCCAGGAAGCGCAGTGTTATGCGCGCTTCGCGGTGAACGACTGTTTGATCGAGGTTCGTGCGCGGCGCCGCCAAGTGCTGGGCGATCTGCGGCGTCAGGAAATTTTGCTAAATGACGTACAACGCAAGCGCCGGGGTGCGGATCAGCTGCTGCGTTCCGACGCACTGAATACGGGTGCACCTTGAGTTTTCAAGTTCAGCCCGCCGTCAGTGAAGATTTGAAACGAGCCGGTAAAGGCCTCACCGCAGGCCGGATTTGCCCGCGCAATATAAAAAGATTCAGGGCCTCAGGAACCGAGCGGCTCGAGTTTCACTACCACCAGCGAAAGATTGTCGCCCGAGCCGAGTGAGCGCGAGCGTGCCTTGTCGATGAGGAATTCAGTTGCCTCGCGCGCCGACAGTTTGGCCAGCACGGAACCAATTTCCTCATCCGTAAAGTAGTGCCAGATCCCGTCGCTACAGGCCAGCAAGCTGTCCCCTGAGCGCAGCTTGGGAATCAAATGAATGTCCACGGGCGGGTCGCTCTCGGTGCCCAGGCAACCCATCAAAATATTGGACTGGGGGTGAACATTGGCCTGTTCTTCTGTAATCTCGCCGCGTTTGACCAGCAATTGAACATAGGAATGGTCGATCGTACGCCGCACGAATTGGCCTGCGTGGTAGTGGTAAACACGCGAGTCGCCAGCATGTGCCCAATGGCAATCGCCGGCCGAATTGATCAGGAATACCGCAACCGTGCTGTGCGGCTCCTCCTCAGCCGATATAGCGGTAAGACGAATCACCACATGGGCCTCGCGCGCGATTTGCATCAACGTGCTGGCCGCATCGTCCACATCGGGCGCATACCGCTCGAACAATTGCCTGGCCGTCATGATGACCTGGTCCGACGCTTTGCGCCCGCCGCTGCGCCCCCCCATGCCGTCGGCGATGATTCCCAGTACGCAGCCATGGGCGCGCGGATGGTTCAACAAGGCCACACGGTCCTGCTGGTAGTCGCGGTCACCTTTGTGAATCCCGGTGGAAGCGGTAAGTCTGTAACCGTTGGTCATTTTTAAACCGCCTGCGTAGCCCGGCGCCCAAAAGCCGGGGATAAGCACGTATTATCGAACCCGCCCGCGAGACATCGCGCACGCACCGACCGGAACAATTCTAGACCCATCCCGTGCAGATCAATCATCACTCTCCGGACCGGCGCTTGATCGAATTGGCGATTGAACACGCGGACCTCGACAACCTGATCGACCGCGCCTCCGGCACCAGCCCGGTGGATGAAATCATGATACGCAGGCTCAAGAAACGGCGTCTTCTATTGAAAGACGAGATGGCCCGTATCCGCGGCTCGTTATCCCCCGACGAGTCCGCCTGACGCATGAGTTTGCAGGATCGGGTCGAGCAGGCTTTTGCACCCGGCAGCGCCCTGTCGCGTTCAATCGAGCAGTTCAATCCGCGTGCCGGACAAACCGAAATGGCGATCGCGATCGCACGCACCATCGACAACGGCGGTACCCTGGTCGTCGAGGCCGGAACGGGAGTCGGAAAAACCTTTTCATATCTGGTTCCGGCCTTGTTGAGTGGTGCACGCGTGTTGTTGTCGACCGCCACCAAAACTTTGCAGGACCAGTTGTTCGGACGCGATCTGCCGCAACTGGTGCAAGCGCTCGGGCTGCCGGTGCGACGCGCTCTGCTAAAAGGGCGCGGCAGTTATTTATGCCTGCACCGCCTGGAGCTGGCACGCCAGGATGCGGTGTCGCGGGACCGCATCGCCATGCGGACACTGGCCAAAATCGAACAATGGTCGCACGTCACAAAAAGCGGCGACCTGGCCGAGCTGGCCGGCCTGGACGAGCGCTCGCCGATGCTGCCGCACGTGACGTCAACGCGCGAGAATTGCCTGGGAGCCCAATGCCCGAAGTTTCGCGGTTGCCACGTCAATCAGGCGCGGCGCGAGGCGCTTGCCGCTGACGTGGTGGTCATCAATCACCATCTGTTTTTTGCCGATCTGGCGGTGCGCGAGTCGGGCATGGCGGAGTTGCTGCCAACCGTGCAAACGGTGATATTCGACGAAGCGCATCAACTCAATGAAACCGGCTTGCAGTTTTTGGGCCGGCACCTGACTACCGGCCAGGTGATCGACTTCGCGCGCGATTTGCTTGCGGTCGGGCTGCAACAGGCGCGAGGCCTCAAGGATTGGCAGCAACTGGCCGCCGACACCGAACGCGCGGCGCGCGATCTGCGTATGTTGGTCGGGCGGCCGACCGCCGTCCGCCTGCGCTGGTCCGACGCGGTGCCCGATCAGGTCGAGCCACATGGCTGGGGAGAATGCATGGCGGCCCTTCACGAGGCATGTGCCAATGCGGTGGCGGCAATTGGCGGTGTGGTCGAACTCGGCCCGGACTTGGAACGCCTGCGCGAACGGGGCGCGGGGCTGGCCACGTTGGCGGAATTTTTTCTCAAGCAGCGCGACCCCGCATGCGTGCGCTGGCTGGACGTGGGTGCGCAATTGCGGTTGATCGAGTCGCCGCTGGATATCGCGCAGGCGGTTCAGGACAAGGTCCTCAAATCAAATAATGAGGCGGATAACCGCCGCTCCTGGATTTTTACGTCCGCGACATTGGGCGACGATCCGTTGTTGCGCTGGTTTACCGAACCGTGTGGCCTGTCGGGTGCGCGGATTTTGCGTGTGGAAAGTCCGTTCGATTACCAGAGCCAGGCGGCGTTGTATGTGCCGCGCGACTTGCCCAAGCCCAACGACCCCGAGCACAGTGCCCAGGTCGCCGGGCTGGTGGCACGTGTGGCACCGCTGATAGGCGGGCGTACGCTGGTACTGACGACCACGCTGCGCGCATTGCGCGGCATCAGTGAAGCGCTGACCCTTTACTTCAGCGCATCGCAAACGATGCGGATATTAGTTCAGGGCCAGGGTCCGAAACGCGAGTTGATGGATCGGTTTCGCAATGCCGCTAGCGATGGCGGCCCGGGTTGTATCCTGGTAGCGTCGGCATCGTTTTGGGAAGGCATCGACATACCAGGCGACGCATTGCAGCTGGTGGTGATCGACAAGTTACCGTTTCCGCCGCCCAACGACCCGCTGGTGGAAGCGCGCTCCAGCCGCCTGGAAGCGGCCGGTAGAAGTGCCTTCAACGACTACTTCATTCCCGAGGCGGCGGTCGCGCTCAAGCAGGGTGCAGGCCGCCTTATACGGCGCGAGTCGGACCGGGGCGCGCTGGTGCTATGCGACACCCGCCTGGTGTCTATGGGTTACGGTCGCCGCCTGCTGGCTGCGCTGCCACCCATGCGCAGGATCAAGGCCGAGGCCGAACTGGTGGACGTACTGTCCGGCTTCACCACACCTTCCACCATGGATCCGAACTGGGCCTGAAACCATTGGCCATGTATCCGCTGTTGGGGTAACTGGCTAACAACACGCGTTTGGAATCGTCCCGCAATTCGGTCATGCCCAGCGCATCGTATGACCTGACCATGATGTACAGGGCTTCTTCCAGCGCCGGCACGTCGCGGTAATCGGCCAGTGCCGACTGCGACCGGTTGATAGCCGCCAGATAGGCTCCGCGCCTGTAGTAATAACGCGCCACGTGTACCTCGTACTCGGCCAGCGAGTTGACAATATAAGTCATGCGCAAACCTGCGTCGGGCGCGTAGCGCGAATCGGGGAAACGGGCCACCAGTTCCTTGAACGCTTCAAAGGACTCCTTGGCCGCTTTCTGGTCGCGCTCCGACAAATTCTGCCGGCTCAAAAACGAAAACCAGCCCAGATCGTCGTTGAAGTTGATAACGCCTTTTAGATACAAGGCGTAGTCGATGGCCGGGCTGGCGGGATGTAATTTCATGAAACGGTCAAGCGTCGCCAGGGCTTGTGCCGAATCGGCCGCTTTGTATTGCGCGTAGGCTTTCTCCAACTGAGCCTGTTGTGCTAGTGGAGTGCCGGCAGCGCGGCCTTCGAGTTTTTCAAACAGGAGTACCGACTTGTCGTAGGAACCCCCATTCAGTTCATCTTTAGCCTCGGCATAAAGTCGGTTGGGACTCCAGTTGGCGGTTTTGTCATCGGGTGTTGAGGAGCAACCGGCGACAAACACGGTGGCGCCGGACAACACCAACATGAGGACCATCGATAATTTGACTCGGAGCATGGGGACTACCTTGTTGAAAAATTCCGCTTTGATTATATCGATGGACCCTGCCGAGGCCGAGCCGGAAGACGTGGCTGGTACAGGTCCGCAGGTCGAACTGCGCGAGCTGACGGTGGACCCGGCACACCACGGAGAGCGGCTGGATAAATGCCTGGTCAACGCCATCACCGAGTTTTCACGCAGTTATTTGCAACAGTTGATCGTCGAGGGCGCGGTCGAAGTGAACGGTGTGCTCGCAGTCAAAGCTTCCAGCCGGCTTAAAGCGGGAGACCGGTTCCGTATTGCCTTGCAAGCCACGCCGCAGAGCCGTGCCTTCAAACCGCAGGCAATGCCCCTGCAAATCGTGTTTCAGGACCAGCACATGCTGGTGATCGACAAGCCTGCCGGACTGGTGGTGCATCCGGCTCCCGGCAACTGGAGCGGCACCTTGCTGAACGGTTTGCTGGCCTACGACCCGGCCTTTGCCGATGTGCCCAGAGCCGGCATCGTGCACCGGCTGGACAAGGACACCAGTGGTTTGATGCTGATTGCCCGCACTCGCCCGGTGATGGACATATTGGTGCAGATGATCGCTGCGCGCAGTGTGCAACGGCAATACATTGCGCTGGCGCACCGGCCGTGGTCGGGACCCTTGACACGCGAGGTGTCGTCGCCGATCGGCCGCGATCCGAAAAACCGTCTGCGCATGGCGGTGGTCGATCTGGCGCGCTCCGCCGGCAAGGCCGCGCGCACCAGCCTGGAGATGTTGTGCAACGGCGATTCGGGTTGCCTGGTGCGCTGCACGCTGCACACCGGGCGCACACACCAGATTCGCGTGCATATGGCGTCCATCGGCCACGCGCTGGTAGCGGACCTGGCCTATGGCGGGTTCGCCGAGGTTGGAATGCAGCGCCAGGCTCTGCATGCCTTTCATCTTGGGCTGACACATCCGGTAAGCGGGCAGGCGCTGGATTTCCAATCGGCCTTGCCGCCGGACCTGCACGCCGGGTTAAGGCAATGGAGATTTTCCTTGGAAGGCTAGGCTACAATCCTGCTGATGATTCTGGACCCACAGGCGTGGGGCTTCTCCAGAAATACGCACGGCGGATGCCTCAGCCCGCTTGCTGCGCCCCAATTTGAATCTCACTGATTTGCACCCCTGCGGTGCCTTCCCGGAATCGCAAGACGATGAATACGGCTCAGGCAAAGCGCGTACTGGAAACAGCCTTGATCTGTTCGCAACAACCGCTGCAGGTGCGCGACCTTCTGACCCTGTTCGAAGAAGAGGTAGGAGTTGAAACCGTCAAGCATCTGTTGCGGGAATTGCAGCTTGAGTGGGCCCAGCGGGGAGTCGAACTGGTGCAGGTTGCCTCGGGCTGGCGCTTCCAGAGCCGTCCCGAGATGCGTGAGTTTCTGGACCGTCTGAACCCCGAAAAACCGCCGCGTTACACCCGCGCAACCATGGAAACTCTGGCCATCATCGCTTACCGGCAGCCGGTCACGCGCGGCGACATGGAGGATATCCGGGGTGTCACCATCAATGCCATGATCATTAAGCAACTGGAAGACAGGGGCTGGGTCGAAGTCATCGGACATCGCGAGGCCGCGGGTCGGCCGGCGCTGTTCGCGACTACGCGGCAGTTTCTGGACGACCTGGGTATCGCGTCGCTCGACCAACTGCCATTGCAGAGCAAGGACGCATCGGCGGTCGACCTGCTGGAGCCATCGATGCACTTGCCAGTGGACCCCCACGCGGATACGCGGCCGCCAACTCCGACAGACCCGATTTCTTTGGCATGACCACACCATGAATAACACCCATCCGGCGGATTCCCCCATGACGCACGAAACTGCAATAACCGATCAGCATCTCTCCGATGTTCCGGTGGATCCGGAACTGACGGAATCCAGCGCGGTCGGCCATGAAAAGGATGCAAATTCGGATTCGCCCGAAAACCTGCCCGGTGCTGCCCATGCGCAACCCTCTGAGCGGGTCGAGAAGCCGGGCAACCGTTTTCTCGACATCGTCTCGGGCCGTTTCGATGCGGACGAGGAGAGCGCTGAGGTCCTGCCTCTCAAACGCGTTCTGGCACCGATGGCGGAAAGCCCAAAACTGCACAAAGTGCTGGCGCAGGCCGGCATGGGATCGCGGCTGGAAATGGAACAGCTGATCATGGAAGGGCGTATCACCGTCAACAACGAACCGGCGCATATTGGGCAACGCATCCAGTTCGGAGATCATGTCAAGGTCAACGGAAAGCCGATCCGGTTTCGTGTCGATCCGCCGCCGGCCCGTGTTATCGCCTACCACAAACCGGTCGGTGAGGTCGTCACGCACGACGATCCACAAAATCGTCCAACGGTTTTCCGTCGTCTGCCCAAGTTGCAGCACGGAAAATGGCAGTCCGTAGGGCGGCTCGACCTGAATACCGAAGGACTGTTGTTGTTCACCAGTTCGGGCGATCTGGCCAACAATTTAATGCATCCGCGGTTTGGGCTGGAGCGCGAATACGCGGTCCGCGTGCTGGGAGCTCTGAGCAACGACGAAAAACAGAAACTACTCGATGGTGTGCGTCTGGAAGACGGCGTTGCGCACTTTGGTTCCATGGAAAACGGTGGCGGCGAAGGCTCCAACTGCTGGTACCGGGTGACGATCTCCGAAGGGCGCAACCGCGAAGTGCGCCGGATGCTGGAAGCGGTGGGCCATGCGGTAAGCCGTCTGATCCGGATTCGTTACGGCGCCATGCTGCTGCCGCGCGGGCTAAAGCGTGGTGCCTGGATGGAGCTCGATGCCAATGACATCAATGCTTTGCGGGCCGCATCCGCCATACGCGGCCCGGCCGCGGCCGAAAACGGAGACGGGCGTGCTGCGCCTGCTGGCAATTCGGATGACCGTGGCCCGTCTGGCGGCGAAAACGGAGGTCGCAGGCGCACTCGGGGCGGGCGCTCGGGCGCTGCCGGCCGCCCTGCCGACGGACAGCGCATGGGGCCATCTGGGATGGGTGGCGGGCAAGGCCAGGCGCGTAACGCTGGCGGGCCGGGTCAGGGGCGCAATAGTAACGACCGGTCCGATTCGGGCGCACGCGCCGACCGACAGGCCGCCGATTCGCAACCCGACCCAATGAAGACGGCGTTTGGCTACATCGGCGCTGACAGCTTCACGCGACAGCGGCAAGGGCAGAGGGGCGGGCAACGCGGTGGAAACGGCTTCTCGGGCGGGCCCGGAACAGGCGGCGGCAATAGCCGGCGCGGTGGCCGGACACGATAACAAGAATTCGCGCTCGGGTTAAAATGCGAGGCTTTGCCGCAGCGGCGGAAATCGCATCCAACAGCTCAGGAATGACCCATGACCATTGAACGAACTCTTTCCATCCTCAAACCGGACGCAGTCGCGAAAAACGTAATTGGTCAAATTTACGCAAGGTTTGAAGCAGCCGGCTTGAAAGTCATTGCCGCGCGGATGGCGCGCCTGTCAGTTGCCGAGGCCGAGGCCTTTTACGCGGTTCACAAAGGGCGTCCGTTTTTCAACGATCTGGTAGCTTTCATGGTGTCCGGTCCAGTAATGATCCAGGCGCTGGAAGGCGAAAACGCGGTCTTGAAAAACCGCGATCTGATGGGTGCTACCGACCCCAGGAAGGCCGCTGCCGGTACTATCCGCGCCGACTTCGCGGACAGCATCGACGCCAATGCGGTGCATGGGTCCGACGCCGTGGAGACAGCCGCCGCGGAACTTGCGTTCTTTTTTCCCGGCATGAACATTTACTCCCGATAACGCATTCCATGTTGGCCAACCTTCTCGAATACGACCTCGAGGGTTTGGCCGCTTTTTGCGACCGGCTGGGGGAGAAGCGCTTTCGCGCCACTCAATTGTTCCGCTGGATTCACCAGCGCGGCGCGTCCAGCTTCGATGCAATGACCGATCTGGCAAAACCCTTGCGTGAAAAGCTCAGGGTATCGTCCGAGGTACGAGGTCTTGCCGTGACGGCCGAACACCGCTCCGCCGATGGCACCATCAAGTGGCTGTTCGATGTGGGCGCGGGCAACGCGGTGGAAGCCGTCTTCATACCGGAAGACGATCGCGGCACCTTGTGTATTTCCTCGCAGGCCGGATGCGCCGTGGGTTGCCGTTTTTGCTCTACCGGGCACCAGGGATTCAGCCGCAATCTGGGCACCGGCGAAATCGTTGCGCAGTTGTGGTTCGCGGAGCATTTTTTGCGCCGCCACCTCCGGCGCGGCGACCGCGTTATCTCCAATGTCGTCATGATGGGTATGGGCGAGCCTTTACAAAATTACACGGCGCTGGTTCCGGCCCTGCGCACGATGCTCGACGATCACGCATACGGCCTGTCGCGCCGCCGCGTTACGGTGTCAACCTCGGGCGTGGTGCCGATGATGGAACGTCTGGCACGGGATTGTCCGGTGGCGCTTGCGGTTTCCCTGCATGCGCCTACCGACGCGCTACGCGACAACCTGGTGCCGCTGAACCGAAAATATCCGCTCGACGAGTTGATGCGGACCTGTGTCGCTTATCTCGATCGCGCCCCGCGCGATTTCATCACTTTTGAATACTGTATGTTGGACGGCGTGAACGATCAGGTTGAGCAGGCCCATGCGCTGGTGGAACTGGTACGCGGATATACCGGCCCTAGCAACCCGAACTGGTGCAAGTTCAACCTGATTCCGTTCAATCCATTTCCGGCGTCCGGGCTGACCGGTTCGCCGCGTGCGCAAATCGCGATGTTTGCGCGTGTTCTGGGTGACGCGGGTATTGTGACGACCATTCGCAAGACACGCGGAGATGACATTGAAGCCGCATGTGGACAATTGGCGGGTGATGTCAAAGACCGTACCCATGTCGCCGGCCGTATAGCGCAGCAGCGCACAATCATGCTCAAGCCCATTCTGCCGGCCGCGAGTGGACAGAAGGAGATTTGACGCATGGTAGAAATTACGAAATGCTGGTTGCGGCGCATGCGGTTGCTGTTGGCCTTGATGATTGCCGTGCCGGTTTTTTTGAATCTGGCGGCGTGCGCGAACCGCGCGGGTGTTGCGGGACAAAGCGCTCCAAAAGCCGACCTGGTTACCGATTCCGACGAGCCCGATGGGCGCCGACGCGCGCGTATCCGGCTTGAGCTGGCGGTCGGGTATTTCGAGGAAGGACAAACCACGATCGCACTGGACGAACTCAAACAGGCGCTCGCTGCCGATCCCAATTTTGGCGAGGCCTACAACCTGCGCGGCCTGGTCTACATGCGCCTCAACGATGTCGGCCTGGCCGAGGAAAGTTTTCGACGCTCGATTGCGCTCAATCCCGCTGACTCCAATGTCTACCATAACTACGGCTGGCTGATGTGCCAGCAGAGCCGGTACGCCGAGTCGTTGCAATTCTTCGCGCAGGCGCTGGCAAATCCGCAGTATGGAGACCGGCCCAAGACACTGATGACCCAGGGTTTGTGTCAAATCAGGGCGGGCCGTCCGGCGGAAGCCGAACTCAGCCTGACGCGATCGTACGAACTCGACGCCGGCAATCCCATTACGGGTTTCAATCTGTCCACACTGCTTTTTCAACGGGGTGAGTTTGTGCGTGCCCAGTTCTACATCCGGCGGCTGAACAACAGCGAATCGGCCAATGCTGAGTCCTTGTGGCTTGGCATCAAGGTGGAGCGTCGGCTGGATAACCGCGACGCGGCGGAGCAACTCGCAAGCCAGTTGCGCAAGCGTTTTGGCCAATCCCAGGAACTGGCGCGGTATGACCGCGGGGCGTTCGATGAGTGAAGATGCAGGGGCGACGCCGGATGCACCGACTCAGCACACGCCTTCGTATACGGGCCTCACCGCGGGTGCCGCTTTGCGTAACGCGCGTGAGAACGCCGGACTGCATATCGCTACGCTTGCGGGTGTTCTCAAGGTCCCGGTCAGGAAACTTGAGGCGCTGGAATCCGACCATCTCGAGCTGTTGCCGGATGCGGTCTTTGCCCGCGCGCTCGCGGCCAGCATATGCCGAACGCTAAAGCTCGACCCCGGGCCTGTATTGAGCCTGTTGCCAGGCCAGGCGGCACCCCCCCTGCTGCCAGGTATCAAGATCAGTACGGCATCGTTCGACAGGCCCGGAATGGGCTGGCGCGTGCCGTTGTTTTCAAGGCTGCCCAAAGCTGTGGTTGTCACGGCGTCGGTGCTGGTCGCAGCGGCTTTGGCCCTGCTGTTCGTTCCTTCGCTGGATCGTCTGAAATCGAAGTTCGGTAAGGCGCCTGCCGATGCGGTGTTCAGCGACGGTAGCGGCGCGGCGCCTGCCACTTCAGTAAGCGAAACATCTGGCGCAAGGGCATCCGCGCAGGCCATCTCCAGCGCCGGTTCCGAAGCTCCCTTTGCCATCGCAGCCGTACCGGCCGGTTCACCAATTGCGCCTGCGCCAGCCGTCACTGCCGCAAGTAGCGATTCCTTGCTGGCGACGGGTGCCGACACGCGGACAACCGGCACCGGTCTGGTTGTCTTTCAAGCGCGCGGCTCGTCCTGGGTGGAAGTGACCGATGCCGGCGGTGTCGTGCAGTTGCGCAAGACCATGGTCAGCGGCGAATCCGCAAACGCTTCCGGGACCCTGCCGCTTTCCGTCATCGTGGGGCGCGCCGATTCGACAGACGTGCTGGTACGTGGCAAGTCTTTCGACTTGGTCCCGTTGACCAAAGACAACGTCGCCAGATTCCAGATTAAATAATGCAATCGACTCAACCTGTAGAGACCGCTGCCGCGGGCCGACGGCAATCGCGCCAGGCGCGCGTGGTGTGGGCCAGCCGCGTGGTGACGGTGGGCGGGGACGCGCCCGTGCGTGTGCAGTCCATGACCAATACGGACACGGTGGATGCGATCGGTACCGCCATCCAGGTCAAGCAGCTTGCGCTCGCCGGGTCGGAGATGGTGCGTATCACCGTCAATACGCCTGAAGCGGCGCGGGCGGTTCCGCATATTCGCGACCAGCTTGATCGCATGGGCATCGACGTTCCGCTGATCGGCGATTTTCACTACAACGGCCACCGCCTGTTGACGGATTTCCCGGCCTGTGCCGAAGCCTTGTCCAAGTACCGTATCAATCCGGGCAACGTCGGCAAGGGAGACAAGCGCGACCGGCAATTTGGTCAGATGATAGAAGCCGCCATGCGGTGGAACAAGCCGGTGCGAATCGGGGTTAATTGGGGCAGCCTGGACCAGGAGTTGTTGACCCGCCTGATGGATGAAAATAATTCGCGTGCCGAGCCGTGGGACGCCAAACCGGTCATGTACGAGGCACTGATACGCTCTGCTGTCGAGTCCGCCGGGCGTGCCCAGTCCATGGGCATGGACGGCAACCAGATCATGCTGTCGTGCAAGGTCAGCGGCGTGCAGGATCTGGTGTCGGTGTACCGCGCCTTGGCCAGGCGTTGCGACTACGCACTGCACCTTGGCCTGACCGAAGCGGGAATGGGAACCAAAGGTACGGTGGCGTCCGCGACCGCCCTGTCGATCCTGCTCCAGGAAGGTATCGGTGACACGATCCGGGTGTCGCTCACGCCCGCGCCCGGCGAGTCGCGCAACCAGGAAGTGGTGATAGCGTATGAAATTTTGCAGGCGCTGGGCGTACGTTCCTTCGTTCCCAGCGTCACCGCATGTCCTGGTTGCGGGCGTACCACCAGCACGACGTTTCAGGAATTGACACAGCAAATCGATGAGTTCCTGCGTGCGCAGATGCCGCTCTGGCGCGAAAAATTCCCGGGCGTCGAAAAGCTAAAAGTAGCCGTGATGGGCTGCATCGTGAACGGTCCGGGCGAAAGCAAACACGCGGATATCGGCATCAGCCTTCCTGGCACTGGCGAGGCCCCGGCGGCCCCGGTGTTCATCGATGGCGAAAAACGCATGACTTTGCGTGGCGACGCTATTGCCCGGGATTTCCAGGCCGTGGTCGAGGACTACATCGAGAAACGTTTTGGCCAGCGCGCGGTCGCGCGGGGCGCATGACCAGAGTATTCATGGCAGAACAACCACCCGGTCCCAAGGCGCGAAAACTCGCCGCGGTCAAGGGCATGAACGACATCTTTCCACCCGAGTCGGCGCAGTGGGAATGGTTCGAGCAGCAGGTACGCGACATCATGGGCGTTTACGCCTACGGCAGTATTCGCACGCCGATCGTCGAACACACCCAGTTGTTCGTCAAAGGTACCGGCGAGACCACCGATATCGTCGAGAAGGAAATGTATTCGTTCGAGGACAGGTTGAACGGCGAGCAACTGACCTTGCGCCCCGAGAACACACCCGGTGTAGTGCGCGCCGCCATCGAGCACAACCTGACTTACGACGGCGGAAAACGCCTTTATTACCTGGGACCGATGTTCCGGCATGAACGGCCGCAACGCGGGCGCTACCGTCAGTTCTACCAATTGGGCACGGAGGCGATCGGTTTTGCCGGGCCTGAAATGGATGCGGAGGTGATCGTTCTGGCTTCGCATTTGCTGCAGCGCCTGGGTCTGCCGGGTGTGCGGGTGGAACTCAACAGCCTGGGGCTAGCGGCCGAACGCCAGCAACATCGTGCGGCGCTGATCGCGTATTTCGAGCGCCACGCCGGTTTGCTGGATGCGGACGCCCAACGCCGTTTGCACACCAACCCGCTGCGCATCCTGGATACCAAGAATCCTGCCATGCAGGCCATGGTCGATGCAGCGCCCCAACTGTTGGGCTTTCTCGGTGAAGCATCGCTAAAGCATTTCGATACCGTCAAGCAACTGTTAAATGTCAGCGGCGTGCCATGGAGCGTCAATCCGCGCGCCGTTCGGGGGCTGGACTATTACAGCCACACCGTGTTCGAGTTCATCACGGATGAACTGGGCGCCCAAGGCACCTTGTGCGGTGGCGGTCGTTATGACGGACTGTTCGAATTGCTTGGCGGCAAGCCTACCCCGGCGGTCGGATGGGGTATGGGTATCGAGCGCGTCCTCGAGCTGGTGCGCGTACGCGGGCATGCCGTGGCGTCCGCAGTGCCCGATGCTTATGCCATCGTTCCAGAGTTGGCCGGCTTTCCGGTGGCTTTCCAGACCTTGCGGGCCCTGCGCTCGGCTGGCGTCAGCGTGCAAATGCATGCCGGCGCTCAGGAAGGCATGGGCAGCATGAAGTCGCAATTCAAGCGTGCCGATGCGAGCGGCGCGCGTTTTGCGCTGGTATTCGGGGCCGGTGAGTTGGCTCAGGGGTTGGTCACCGTGAAGTCTCTGCGTGACGGCACTGGCGCTCAGTTGACACGTGTGCTGGGCGACGTAGCCGCGTGGGCCGGCACCCTACAATCGCAGACCTAATCGAACCAAGACATGGCAAACCAACTCGACCTCGAAGAACAAGAGCAACTCGACCAGCTCAAGCATTTCTGGAAGCAATACGGTAATCTGATTACCTGGGCTCTGATCGTTGTGATGGGTGCGTACGCGGCATGGAATGGATATCAATACTGGCAACGCGGCCAGGCGTCCCAGGCAGCCGCCATGTTCGACGAAGTCGAACGGGTGTCCAAACTGGGTGACATCTCCAAGCTTGAACGCGCTTTCAGCGACATGCAAGACCGGTACGGCAGTACCGCCTATGCACAACAAAGCGGTTTGCTGGTTGCCAAGCTCTACTACGAAGCCGGCAAAGTGGATGCGGCCAAGGCCGCGCTGGAATGGGTGGCGACCAAGGCCCCGGATGATGGGTACCGGGCCATCGCCCGGCTCAGGCTGGCAGGCATATTGGCTGAAGCGAAAGCATTTCCAGAAGCATTGAGCCAGCTGGACGGAGCATTTCCTTCCGAATTTCTTTCGCTGGTGGCCGATCGCAAGGGAGACATTTTTGCGTTGCAGGGCAAAGCCGCTGAAGCAAAGGTGGAGTACGAAAAGGCGTACCGGGCTTTTGACGAACGCACTGAATACCGCCGCCTGGTCGAGCTAAAGCTCAACGCCTTGGGCGTCGATCCACGGGCGTCGGCACTCGCGCCGGCAAGCGCCGCCCTGGCTGCCACGCCAGCGGTGACCAGCGCCGCCGCATCCGCCACCGGGAGCGCGAAATGACATTCAAACGATGGACTGACCGCCGCACCACGGCTTTGATTGCCACACTGGTTTTTGCAGGCGTACTCGCGGGTTGTGCCGGTCCGGACAAGCCCAAACCCGCGGAGTTGGGTCCCAATGCGGCATTGATCGATGCGCGCCTGGCCTGGTCGGCAAAGATCGGCCCGGTGGTGTTTCCGCTGGACATCAAGGTGAACGCCAATACGGTCACGCTGGCGAGTTCCGATGGAACGGTGCTGGCCATGGACGCTACTACCGGGCAGGATTTATGGCGCGTGCAAATTGCCGGCGCGCAGATCGGTGCCGGCGCGGGCAGCGACGGGCGTTATGCCGCCGTCGTGACGCGCGCCAACGACCTGGTGGTGATGGAGCGCGGTCGCGAAACCTGGCGCGAAAGCCTGGGTGTGCTCGCGTACACCGCGCCCCTGGTGGCGGGCGAGCGGGTTTTCGTAATGACCGCGGACCGGGCCGTAAGCGCGTTCGACGCGCAAACCGGACGCAAGCTCTGGAGCTACACGCGGCCTGGGGAGCAATTGCTTGCGCTGCGCCAGTCGGGTGTCCTGCTGGCAGTTGGCGACACCCTGGTGGCCGGTATTTCCGGCCGCCTGGTGGGCCTGAATCCGCTCAATGGAACATTGCGCTGGGAGGCGCCGATCGCCACTGCGCGCGGTACCAACGATGTTGAACGGCTGATCGATCTGGTGGGCCGGGTCAGCCGCGAAGGCGACGTGGTCTGCGCACGCGCGTTTCAGGCCGCCGTCGGTTGTGTCAACACTCTGCGCGGTACCGCGTTGTGGAGCAAACCCGCGGCCGGTTCCGAGGGCGTGCATGGAGACGGTCAGTTTGTGTTTGGCACCGAGAGTGACGGCAAGGTAATCGCCTGGCGCCGCACTGACGGAGAACGCGTCTGGACCTCGGAACGCTTGAAATACCGGGGCCTGACAGCGCCGCTGGTGATCGGGCGTTCGGTGGCGGTGGGCGACGCGCAAGGCTTCCTGCATTTGCTCTCCAAGCAGGACGGCTCACCGTTAGGCCGCGTTGCGACCGATGGATCGGCAATTGCCGCGGCGCCGGTATTGGTGGGCAACACGCTGGTGGTCGTCACCCGCAACGGTGGAGTATTCGGCTTCAGGCCCGAGTGACCCGGACCTCGGAAAAGCGCTGCGTTCCATGAAGCCGGTACTGGCCCTGATCGGCCGCCCCAACGTGGGCAAATCCACGCTGTTCAATCGTTTGACCAGAACCCGCGACGCCATCGTGGCCGACTTCGCTGGCCTCACGCGCGACCGGCACTACGGCAACGGCAAACACGGCAAATACGAGTTCATCGCCATCGACACCGGAGGCTTCGAGCCCGATGCCAGCAGCGGCATTGTCAAAGAGATGGCCAAACAAACCCGACAGGCAGTAGCGGAGGCCGACGTGGTCCTGTTTGTGGTCGACGCTCGCGAGGGCATCTCGGCGCAGGACCATGAAATCGCGCGGTATTTGCGTCGTCTGGGAAAAGTGTGCGTCCTGGTCGCCAACAAGGCGGAAGGCATGAAGGACGGTACGCGGCTTTCCGAGTTTTTTGAATTGGGACTCGGAGAGGTGCATGCCGTGTCGGCTGCGCACGGACAGGGTATCGGAGCGCTGCTGGACCTTGCACTGGAGCAATACACAATTCCCGAGCAGGACGAGGCGGAGGACGACCACCAAAGCGGAGCCATAAAACTGGCCGTGGCTGGCCGACCCAACGTCGGAAAGTCCACGCTCATCAATACCTGGCTGGGCGAAGAACGTCTGGTTGCCTTCGACCAGCCGGGCACCACGCGTGATGCCATTACGGTGCCTTTTGAGCGGAACGGCCAGCTGTTCGAGCTGATCGACACTGCGGGACTGCGTCGGCGCGGCAAGGTGTTCGAGGCGATCGAGAAGTTTTCGGTGGTCAAGACCTTGCAGGCTATCGAGTCGGCCAATGTGGTGCTTTTATTGATCGACGCCACGCAGGGTGTCACCGACCAGGATGCCCATATCGCCGGATATATTCTTGAGAGTGGGCGGGCGGTGGTGCTGGCGATCAACAAATGGGATGCAGTGGACGCGTACCAGCGCGAATTGGTCAAACGCTCGATAGAAACCCGCCTGCCTTTTCTGAAGTTCGCGGCTATGCACTTGATCTCGGCAACCAAACGCCAGGGGCTGGGGCCTTTGTGGGGGTCGATTGCACAAGCCCATAAAGCCGCCAACTGCAAAATGTCTACGCCACTTTTAACGCGCCTGTTACTTGAGGCGGTGCAGTTTCAGAGTCCGAAGCGCGCCGGCATGTTCCGGCCCAAATTGCGTTATGCCCACCAGGGGGGCATGAATCCTCCCATCATCGTGGTTCATGGCAACTCTCTGGAACATGTGACGGACGCCTACAAACGTTTCCTGGAAGGGCGTTTTCGCAAGGAGTTCGACCTGGTTGGGACACCGTTGCGGATCCAGATGAAGACTTCTCAAAACCCATACGCCGACAATGGCCGGGACTGAAAACCGCGGGCTGTCCGCGAAATTGTGGGTTTAGGCGGGCATTGCCGCGGCAGCGTACATCGCTGTGGTATCGTACTTTTTTAACTTCACTTATTGAACACGGAGAATATCGTGAGCAACAAAGGTCAGCTATTACAAGACCCGTTCCTGAACGCATTGCGGCGGGAACACATACCGGTCTCGATCTATCTGGTTAATGGGATCAAATTGCAGGGGCAAATTGAGTCGTTCGACCAGTACGTAGTGTTGCTGCGCAACACCGTAACCCAGATGGTCTACAAACATGCGATCTCCACCATTGTGCCGGGGCGCGCGGTCAACTTCACTGCTGTTGAGGGTGGTGAACCCGCAGCCGCTTGAGCTCTGCCGTGGCACCCGCGCGGCCGGACGCGGGCCGCTGATTCTATTTCCCGGCCCCCTTGAGTTCTTCCGCTACTCCTGACACTTCAACCGCGCCGACCATATTGGTCGGCGTGGATTTCGGCTTGCCGAACTTCGATGTCAAGCTGGAGGAACTGGGTTTATTGGCCTTGACCGCCGGGCTTACACCCGTGGCCCGGGTCACATGTAAACGCAAGGCGCCCGACGCGGCCTTGTTTCTGGGCAGCGGCAAGGCGGATGAAATCAAACTGCTGGCGCAACAGACCGGCGCCACCGAAGTGTTGTTCGATCAGGCGTTGAGCCCGGCGCAACAGCGCAATCTGGAACGACACCTCGAGTTGCCCGTCAACGACCGCACTTTATTGATCCTGGAAATATTTGCCCAGCGTGCGCGTAGCCACGAGGGCAAATTGCAAGTTGAACTGGCGCGGCTTCAGTACCTCAGTACCCGGCTGGTGCGGCGCTGGTCGCACCTGGAGCGCCAGCGCGGAGGCATTGGCACGCGTGGCGGTCCTGGAGAAACCCAGATCGAACTGGACCGGCGCATGATTGGTGAAAACATAAAGCGCACCAAGGAGCGGTTGCACAAGGTCAAACGGCAGCGGCACACGCAGCGGCGTCAACGCGAGCGCCGCGACGCCTTCAATATTTCGCTGGTGGGTTACACCAATGCCGGGAAAACCAGCCTGTTCAACAGCCTGGTAAACGCACGTGCATATGTCGCAGACCAATTGTTCGCGACACTCGATACCACAACGCGCCAGCTTTACCTGGGTGAGGCGGGACGTTCGGCCTCGTTGTCGGACACGGTGGGATTTATCCGCAATCTGCCGCACGGCCTGATCGATGCGTTTGAGGCGACTTTGCAGGAGGCAGTGGACGCCGATGTGTTGTTGCATGTTGTCGATGCGTCCAACCCCAACCATCCTGAGCAAATGCGTGAGGTAACACGCGTGTTGGCCGAGATCGGCGCTGCGGACGTTCCGCAAGTGCTGGTATTTAATAAACTCGATGCGATTGAAAATGACTACATGCCCCACAACCTGCAGGACACGATGGACCTGGAAGGCGTGCAGATGGACCGATTTTTTGTAAGTGCCAGAACCGGTGCGGGTCTGACGGGTTTGCGGCGGCATCTGGCGAGCTTGGCCTGCAACGACCGGGACGCGACCAGCCGCGAGGATTTTGCCCTTGAACCAGTTGAGGCTGCTGTGCGATTGGGCACAATCGAACCATGATAAATGCGAGAAGCTGAGATGAAATTGCAATTACCCGGGTGGGGATGGGCTGAGTTGTCGGGTCGTTTCAGAGGCATGTTCAACCTGAACGACTCGCGCTGGGGCCGCGGCGATGAAAAGCCGAGCGACAGCAGCAAACCCGAAGCGCCGCCACCCCAGGGCGAACCCCCTGCGGCACCGCCGCAAGGCAATGGTGGGCGCGGACAGGGACCCAATCAAGGCCCACCCGATCTGGACGAATTGTGGCGTGACTTCAATCGCAGGCTGGGCAGCCTTTTTGGAGGTTCGCGTAACGGCGGTCGCGGCAATAACAAAGGACCTCTGGGCGGGGGAAATGGAGGTGGATTTCAGCCTGACATGAAAAGCGCGGGGGTAGGTGCCGGTCTGATCGCGGCCGTGGTTGTGCTGATCTGGCTTGGCACCGGTTTTTTCATCGTGCAGGAAGGCCAGCAGGCCGTCATCACCCAGTTTGGCAAATACAAAACCACGCTCGGCGCGGGTTTCAACTGGCGGCTGCCATACCCGATTCAGCGCCACGAACTCGTATTCGTGACGCAAATCCGCTCGGTCGATGTAGGGCGCGATGCGGTGGTCAAAGCCACCGGTTTGCGCGAGTCGGCAATGTTGACCGAAGACGAAAACATTGTCGAAATCAAGTTCGCGGTGCAGTACCGCCTGAGTGACGCGCGTGCATTTTTATTCGAGAGCAAGAATCCGGCTGACGCCGTGGTGCAGGCCGCCGAGACAGCGGTGCGCGAGGTGGTTGGCAAGATGCGCATGGACTCGGCTTTGTCGGAAGAGCGCGATCAAATCGCGCCGCGCGTGCGCACTTTGATGCAGTCCATCCTGGACCGTTACAAGATGGGCATCGACGTCGTGGGTATCAACTTGCAGCAGGGCGGAGTACGCCCGCCGGAGCAAGTTCAGGCGGCTTTCGACGACGTGCTCAAAGCCGGCCAGGAACGCGAGCGCGCCAAGAACGAAGCGCAGGCGTATGCCAACGACGTGGTGCCGCGTGCGGTGGGTTCGGCTTCCAGGCTCAAGGAGGAGGCGGACGCCTACAAGTCGCGCATCGTGGCGCAGGCGCAAGGTGATGCCCAACGTTTCAAGTCGGTTCTGGCCGAGTACCAGAAGGCGCCCCAGGTCACGAGGGACCGTATGTACCTGGAGGGCATGCAGCAGATTTACAGCAACGTGACCAAGGTGCTGGTGGACTCGCGCCAGGGCTCCAATCTGTTGTATCTGCCGCTGGACAAAATCATGCAGATGCCTGCGGCGGCAAGCGCTGCGGACACCACCACGCCGCCCGGTGCTAATACTGTTCCCGCGACCGCCGGTGCTGCCGTGTCGGGCAATTCGTCATCGGATGCCCGCACGCGGGATACAGCGCGTTCGCGTGAACGCGAGACACGTTAGGAAATACCATGAACAGGATCGGTTTTATATTCGCTTCGATTTTGTTGGTGCTGGCAATCGCCAGTTCGATGCTGTTCGTTGTTGACCAGAGGCAATTTGGGGTTGTGTACGCCTTGGGACAAATCAAGGACGTCATCCTCGAACCCGGTTTGAATTTCAAGCTGCCGCCACCGTTTCAAAACGTCTCATACATCGACAAACGGCTTTTGACGCTGGACACCACCGATACCGAACCTCTGCTGACCGCGGAAAAGCAGCGTGTGGTCATCGACTGGTACGTGCGTTGGAGAATTTCGGAGCCGACGCAGTTCATCCGCAATGTCGGCCTGGATGAGTCGGCCGGTGCCGCACAGCTAAATCGCGTCGTTCGCAATGCGTTCCAGGAAGAAATCAACAAGGTTACGGTCAAGGAATTGTTGTCCCTAAAGCGCGAAAAGCTGACGGCCGACGTCAAGGCCGAAGTGCTTGAAAAGGTGCGCGGCGACAAACCTTGGGGTATCGACGTGGTCGACGTGCGTATTACACGCGCCGATTATGTGGAGGCGATCACCGAATCGGTTTACAGACGCATGGACGCCGAACGTAAACGCGTTGCCAACGAGCTGCGTTCCACCGGCGCCGCCGAAGGTGAAAAAATTCGCGCCGACGCCGACCGGCAGCGCGAAGTAACCATTGCCAATGCCTATCGCGATGCGCAAAAGATCAAAGGTGAAGGCGACGCCGAGGCCGCGAAGATTTACGCCGAGGCGTTTGGGCGCGATCCCCAGTTCGCCCAGTTTTACCGCAGCTTGGAGGCCTATAAAGCCAGCTTCACCAAGAAAAGCGATCTGATGGTCCTGGACCCGTCATCGTCGGAATTCTTCAAGGCAATGCGCGGCAATACCGTGCCGTTACCGACGCCAAAGAAGTAAGGTTTGGACGGCAACACATTCTGGCTGGCACTCGCATTGGTGCTGGTCATCGAGGGCCTGCTTCCTTTCCTGTCGCCATCTGGCTGGCGGCGCATGTTTCAGCGGATATTTCAACTGCATGACGGCCAGGTTCGGTTTTTCGGCCTGTGTAGCATCATTGTGGGCCTGGTCCTTGCATGGTTGTTTTCATGACGAATCGGCTCTGCGGAGCCCGGTAAAATCGCTGCTTTAACAGTCCCCGCCAAACATGTCAGCCTGGGTCTTGCCGGATCATATTGCCGATGTCCTGCCCTCCGAGGCCCGGCACATCGAAGAACTGCGCCGGGACTTGCTCGACATGGCGCGCCGCTACGGTTATGAACTCGTCATGCCGCCTCTGCTGGAGCATCTTGAATCCTTGTTGACCGGGACCGGCGAAGCGCTCGACCTGCAAACCTTCAAATTGGTGGATCAATTGTCGGGTCGCATGATGGGCCTACGCGCCGACAGCACGCCGCAGGTGGCGCGCATCGACGCACATCTGCTGAACCGCGCTGGCGTAACGCGCCTGTGTTATTGCGGCCCGGTGTTGCATACCCGGCCCGACAAGCCCCATGCCACGCGCGAGCCGCTTCAGTTTGGCGCCGAGATCTACGGACACGCCGGACCCGAAGCCGATCTTGAAATCCTGTTACTTGCGCTGGACTGCCTTCGGGTCGCGAATGTACGGGTTCCGAATGTCGACTTGGCGGATGCCCGTATCGTGCGCGCCTTGATGCCACCAGCACAAGCTACGGCGGGAGTTCAATCGCAAGTCCAGCAGGCGCTGGCCGCCAAAGATGCCAGCGAACTGGCGCGGTTAACTCGCGACTTCCCGACCGCTTCGCGTCAGGGCCTGCTGGCGCTGGTCAGGTTGTATGGCGATGAGAAAGTGCTGGACGACGCGCGGAAAGTGCTTCCACCAAGCCCGGCCGTTGACGCTGCGCTGACAAACCTTCGATGGCTGGCAAGCCACCTTCAGGGCATTCAAGTCAGTTTTGACCTCGCCGACTTGCGTGGTTATGCCTATTACAGTGGTGCGCGATTCTCGATTTATGCGCCGGCAGCCAGCGATGCGCTGGTGCGCGGTGGACGTTATGACGAAGTCGGCGCGGTGTTCGGGCGCAATCGTCCGGCGGTGGGTTTCAGCCTGGATATCAAGGCGATTGTGAGTGCCGTTGGAGCGCGCCCGCTGCATGCCGCGATTCGGGCTCCCTGGAGTATGACGGGCGACCTGCGCCGGGCGGTTGCCGCGCTACGTGCGCAAGGTCAGACCGTGGTTTGCGTACTGCCCGGACATGAAAACGAAGTTGACGAGTTCCAGTGTGATCGCGAACTGCTACAGGTTGCGGGACAGTGGGTAGTGCAAGCTATTTGTGAGCAGCCTGAATGAACACAACCAAGGGCCGTAATGTCGTTGTTGTCGGTACCCAGTGGGGGGACGAAGGCAAGGGCAAACTGGTGGACTGGCTGACCGAAAGCGCGCAGGGCGTGGTGCGGTTCCAGGGCGGTCACAACGCCGGCCATACGCTGGTCATCAATGGCGTCAAGACCGCGCTGCACCTGATTCCAAGCGGCATCATGCGGGCCGGCGTGAAGTGTTATATCGGCAATGGCGTGGTGTTGTCCTGCGCCAAGTTATTCGAGGAAATCGAGGGGCTGGAGCGTGCCGGCGTCGAGGTCCGCTCGCGGCTGCGTATCAGCGAGGCCTGCCCGCTGATCCTGCCATTTCACGTCGCGCTCGACGTTGCGCGCGAGGTCGCACGCGAGCAGGGTGGCAATGCCAGGATCGGTACCACCGGCCGCGGTATCGGGCCCGCCTACGAAGACAAGATCGCGCGGCGCGCATTGCGTGTACAGGATCTGAAATATCCGCTGCGTTTCGCCGCAAAACTGCGCGACCTGCTCGACTTGCACAACCATGTGCTAACCACTTACCTGGGATCGGCCGGGTTTGCGTTTGGAGCGGCGCTCGATGCCTACCTGGTTGACGGCCGGGTTCAGTTCGACGCGGTATTCGATGAGGCGATGCGCCACGCCGAATTGCTAAAGCCCATGATGGCGGATGTGTCGCGTGAACTTAACGAAGCCCATGAAAAAGGGGCCAATCTGCTGTTCGAAGGGGCGCAGGGGACGCTGCTGGATGTGGATCACGGAACTTACCCGTACGTCACGTCGAGCAACTGCGTGGCCGGCAATGCGGCCGCCGGTGCCGGTGTGGGTCCGGGAATGTTGCACTACATACTGGGTATCACCAAGGCTTATTGCACGCGGGTCGGCGGTGGACCTTTCCCCACCGAGCTGGACTGGCGGACGCCTGGGACGGCGGGTTACCACATGAGCACGGTCGGCGTGGAAAAAGGCGTTACGACCGGGCGCTCGCGCCGCTGCGGCTGGTTCGATGCGGCACTGCTCAAACGCTCGGCGCAAGTCAATGGACTGTCCGGCCTGTGCATCACCAAACTCGACGTGCTGGATGGCCTGACCGAACTGAGTCTTTGCACCGGTTACGAGATGGACGGCGAGCTGCTGGATATCCTGCCAATGGGCGCGGAGGATATCGAACGCTGCAAGCCGATCTATGAAGTCATGGAGGGCTGGACCCAGAGCACCGTCGGCGTAACCCAGTACGAGCAGTTACCGATCGCCGCGCGGCTTTATTTGCAACGCATTGAACACGTCACCGGGGTGCCGATCCATATGGTCTCGACCAGCCCGGACCGTGACCACACCATCATGATGCGGCATCCCTATCTGGCGGACTGACAGTGCCAAACAGCGACCAACCCGGGAGCGGAAGATGTTGACAGAAGACGGAAAACACCTGTACGTCAGTTATGACGAGTACCACAACCTGATCGAAAAACTGGCGATCAAGGTTCACCTGTCGGGGTGGCGGTTCGATACCATTCTTTGCCTCGCGCGCGGTGGCATGCGTCCCGGCGACGTCCTGTCGCGCATTTTTGACAAGCCGCTGGCGATCATGTCCACCAGTTCGTATCGCGCTGACGCGGGAACGCAGCAAGGCAAACTCGATATCGCGCATTACATAACCACGCCGCGCGGAGAAATCGCGGGCAAGGTACTTCTGGTCGATGACCTGGCCGATACCGGCCACACGCTCAAGGCGGTCATCGACCAACTTCGCTGCAACTACAAACCAATCACTGAACTGCGCAGCGCGGTGATATGGACCAAAGGCGTGTCCGCCTTCACCGCCGACTATTCGGTCGAGTTCCTGCCCACCAATCCCTGGATACACCAGCCGTTCGAGGGGTACGACTCGATGCAGCCGCAGCAGCTTATCGCCAAATGGAGTGTGTGAACTTCGGCGGGTAACAAGCGCGGTTGCAGGCGGCCGGCAAGCGCTGTCGCAATTGATGGAAAACCATTTGAACATGCATAAAAAAACAACTGCGCTGATCCACCATCCTTACGTTCCACCGGCCGGGTTTGCCGCGCCGCAGCCAGGTGTGTTCAAGGCATCGACGGTGTTCTTTTCAAACGCCGCGGCAATGCGCCGGGTTGAGTGGAAAGACAAGACCGGCTACACCTATGGTTTGCACGGCACGCCCACCACCTACCAGTTGGAAGAGCGTTTGTGTGCGCTCGAAGGCGGCCTGCAATGTTTGCTGGTGCCCAGTGGACTGGCGGCTGTCGCGACAGTGTCCATGTCGCTGCTCGGGACTGGCGACGAAGTTCTGATCCCCAACAACGTGTATGGCCCGAGCAAGACGTTGGCGCAGGGAGAACTTCGCGCATGGGGCATTTCGCACCGCGTATACGACCCCATGGACCCACAGGATTTGGCGGCCAGGATCGGACCCAAAACCCGCCTGGTCTGGCTGGAAGCCCCCGGCTCGGTGACGCTCGAGTTCCCGGACCTGCTGGAGATGGTTAGTGTCTGCAAAGCCAAAGGGGTTTTGACCGCGCTTGATAACACCTGGGGCGCTGGCATTGCCTTCGAACCTTTCAATCTGACGCCAGGCTCAGATACCGCGTTGGGTGCCGACGTCTCGGTTCATGCGCTGACCAAATACCCGAGTGGTGGCGGCGACGTTTTGATGGGAAGCATCATTACGCGCGACTCCAACCTGCACATGAAGCTCAAGCTCACGCATATGCGCCTTGGCCTGGCGGTCGGGGCCAATGATGCCGAAATGGTATTGCGCAGCTTGCCAAGCATCGTTCTGCGTTACCAGGCGCATGACATCGGTGCGCGCGAATTGGCCGCCTGGTGCCAGCAACTGCCGCAAATCGCTCAGGTTTTGCACCCCGCGTTGCCGCAGTCGCCCGGACATGCTTTCTGGAAGTCGCTATGTGACAACCGGCCTGGCGGTGCCGCCGGACTGTTCAGCGTGATGTTCAAGGACCAATTCAGCTCCGAACAGGTTGACGCGTTTTGCGACGCCTTGAAGCTGTTCAAGCTGGGTTATAGCTGGGGCGGCCCGATCAGTCTGGTGGTCCCGTACGATCTGGCGTCCATGCGCGGTGCCTGGCCATCCCATTTGGCGCGCGGCACGCTGGTGCGCTTTTCCGTCGGACTGGAAGCGGTAGCCGACCTGAAGGCGGACATCGGCCAGGCTCTGGGAGCAATGGCGTGACTTGCACGGGCGTGGCTTTGATCTGGCGCCCGTGAACTGGTAAAGTGGTGCCAACAACTTGAAAGCATAAATTGGCAACTCCCAATTACGGATACGAAAAACGTCAGAAAGAACTGGCCAAGAAGCGCAAGAAGGAAGACAAACTCAAGCTGAAGGCGGACCGCAAGGTTGGGGGTCCGGGCGAAGAAGACAGTACGCAGGATGATGGCTCGTTGCAGCAGCCGTCTCCGCCATCGGGTACCTCGGTTCCGAACTGAATCCCGCATTTCAATCCCGGCGTATCGGCAAGCTGGTTTTTTCGACCAGCGTGCGCGCCAGAGCGTCCATCGCAGCTGGCGAACGGCCGCCGGGTAGCAGCACCTGGGCCTTGTCGAACTGCGCAAAGTTGCGCTGCATGGACTGCTGGTATCCGGGATCGTAGTGGCACGCCAGCAAGTCTTGCACTACCGCTTCGATCCGCCCCAGCCGCAACGAAGTTTTCCAGGCCGTCACTACTTCCTTTCCGCGAAGCTCGCTCAACACGTCCAGACGTTCGCAGAAAGCTTCCACGTCGCGTGCGAAGAAGTCATAGTCTTCCATCAGCAGCGCGACCCGTTGCGCGTTATCCAATACCAGATTCAGGCACGGACCCTGGCGCAGGGCGGCCATCAGCGCGATAGGCACCGCGACGTTACCGACCTTGCGGCTCTCGCTCTCGACATACACCGGCCGGCCCGGATCGAAGCGCCGCAACACATCCCATATGCGTGTGTCGAAAGCCTTTTGGGCCGGCTGCTGAACACCGGGTATCGCACCCAGCACCGAACTGCGGTGGCTCGCCAGCGCCTCCAGGTCAAGCACCTGCGCACCACAACGTGCCAACGCGCATAAGAGCCGTGTCTTGCCGGAGCCGGTGGCCCCGCACACCACCCGGTAGTCGAAACTTGCAGCCATACGTGTCGTATCGGCCACCAATGCCGCGCGAAAAGCCTTGTAACCGCCTTCCACCAGGCTGACCCGAAAACCGATCTGGCTCAACACCAGCGACAACGACCCGCTGCGCTGGCCACCCCGCCAACAATAGATCAGCGGCTTCCATTCCCTGGGCTTGCCCAACACGTGACGCTCGATATGGTTGGCGATGTTGCGCGCGGCGATTGCGCCGCCGCGTTTTCTGGCCTCGAACGGATTGACCTGTTTGTAGATGGTGCCGATCTCATGGCGCTCCTGGTTATTCAACGTAGGCCAATTGACGGCGCCCGGAAGACGGTCGAGCGAAAACTCGGCTTCGCTGCGCGCGTCGATGATGGTGTCGAATCGGTCGAGATCCTGCATCGACTCAACTGCGGCAACGCTATTCAAGCTCACTTGAGTAACTTCCTGAGTTCGGGCCACACGTTCGCCAGTATGGTCGGATGGGCCTCCTCCCTGGGATGCAGGCCATCGTTCTGGAACAGCTTGCCGGGCTCGGCGGCATCGGCTACGCCCTTGAGTAGGAACGGCACCAGCGCCGCCTTGTTGGCGCGCGCGACCGTCCCGAACAGTCCCGCGAACCGGTTGGCATAATCCTTGCCGTAGTTCGGGGGCATCTGCATGCCAACCAACAGCACCTTGGCACCGGCTTTTTCAGCGGCCTGCGTCATCTGGTTCAAGTTGTCCTCGGTCATGCCCAGCGGCAAACCACGCAAGGCGTCGTTCGCGCCCAGTTCGATGACCACCTGGGTCGGCTTGTGTTGTACCAGCAGCGCACCCAGGCGCGAGCGTCCGCCCGAGGTGGTGTCGCCGCTGATACTGGCATTGACCACGTGTGCCGCGATGCCTTCGGCCGCCAATCGCCGGTCGAGCAATGCCACCCAGCCGCTGCCACGCCGCAAGCCGTATTCCGCGCTGAGCGAGTCGCCCAACACCAAAATGGTCCGTTGCGGAGCGGTGTTGGCGGCTGCGTTTTTCGCCGGCGGCTCCACGCCTGTGGAGGTCTTGTTTTGGGCATTGACTACGCTGCCATATGACCCCACGGCCAGGGTCGCGGCAAGGCTCGCGATAAAGTGTCGTCGATTCAAACTAAAAGCCTTTCATGCCACAACCCAGTGCCCGTGCGATCGTTTCGGTACAACATGTTTTCAAGTCGGTCACCGACTCCACCGGCACACTGGATATTTTGCGCGATATCGATTTCACGCTGGCGCCGCGGGAAACAGCCGCCATCGTGGGTGCGTCCGGGTCTGGCAAAAGCACGCTACTGTCCATCATTGCCGGGCTGGATACGCCTACCAGTGGCACGGTGGTGCTGGCCGGACAGGACCTGTTCGCGATCGATGAAGACCAGCGCGCCGCGTTGCGTGCCCAAAAGGTAGGCTTCGTGTTTCAGAGTTTCCAGCTGATGGGCAATCTGACGGCGCTCGAAAACGTGATGTTGCCGCTAGAACTTGGGGGCAAAAAAGACTCGCGCAAGGCCGCCACCGAGATGTTGTCGCGCGTCGGATTGTCGGCACGACTGGGTCACTACCCCAAAGTGCTCAGCGGTGGTGAACAGCAGCGTGTGGCACTGGCACGCGCCTTTGTTGTCCAGCCAGCGGTGCTGCTCGCCGACGAGCCTACGGGCAGCCTGGACTTCGCCACTGGCGACACCATCATGCGGTTGATGTTCGACCTCAACACCGAACTCGGAACCACACTGGTGCTTGTGACCCATGACCACGCAATCGCGCGGCGCTGCGAGCGGCGTATCACGATAGAGGCCGGGCGCGTGGTGGACACGCCAAACTAAAGTTGGCAGCCCGGCATCGACAACGCAGCGGCCGTTCCGGCTCTGCCTGCGCAGCGGCCCGCCGGCCCGATAATCGGGGCTATGTCTTCGCCCAAAATATTGTTCGGATTTCACGCTGTGGGGGTTCGCCTGCGGAGCGCGCCGCAATCCGTCATAGAGGTTTATTTCGAAGCCAGTCGCCGCGATGCCCGCATGCGCCAATTTATCGAGCGTGCCACCGAAGCCGGTGCGCGCCTGATCGAGTCCGATGGCCTGCGCCTGTCGAAATTGTGTGCAAGCCATGCGCATCAGGGGGTAGCGGCACGCGTGCACGAAATCGCCCAAACCCATTCGCTCGACGAGTTGCTGGAAAACCTGGAAGTCACGCAGGCGGTATTGCCGCTGGAGCAAAGGACCGCGCCGCTGCTGCTGGTACTGGACGGCGTTACCGACCCGCACAACCTGGGCGCCTGCCTGCGGGTGGCCGACGGCGCCGGTGCACATGCCGTGATCGCCCCCAAGGACCACGCGGCCGGCATCAATGCAACCGTGGCCAAGGTCGCCAGCGGCGCGGCCGAAACCGTGCCGTATTTCATGGTCACCAATCTGGCGCGAACGCTTAACGAACTCAAGGAGCGCAACATCTGGATAGTCGGGACCGGCGACACGGCGCCTAGAACGCTCTACCAAGCCGATCTTAGGGGCGCTACCGCCCTGGTGCTGGGCGCCGAAGGTTCCGGAATGCGCCAATTGACAGCCAAGACCTGCGACGAACTGGTGCAGATACCGATGCGCGGCGCGGTTGAAAGCCTCAACGTGTCAGTGGCTAGTGGCATCTGCCTGTACGAGGCATTACGCCAGCGCGCGTGAAGCGCGGCACACGGTCCGGCCGCTCCCCGGAGCGAATACAGCAGTGCGCACCAGGAAGATATTCACTGAAGGTTGATGTCAGGGGGTTTCTTCGCTGGCCTGGGTCAGCGAAGCAATGTCGGCCGTGTCCAGTTGCAGCCGGGCGGCCGCCGCCAGGTCCTCCAATTGCGCCGGTGAAGTAGCGCTGGCGATAGGCGCGGTGATACCGGGGCGTGTGAGCTGCCAGGCGATTGCCACAACCCCAGGATTGGTCCCATGACGCCGCGCGACCGCGTCGAGGGCGCTCAAGATGCGTTGCCCGCGCGGGTTCAGGTATTTGGCAATCACATTTTTGCCGCGCGTACTTTTGCCAGCGTCGGTCGCAGTACGGTATTTGCCGGTCAGAAAACCGGCCGCCAACGCATAGAAGTTGATCACGCCCACTTCGTGTTCGACACACAGGGCTTGCAGCGCGTCTTCGAAGACAGCGCGGTCGTACAGGTTATAGAGCGGCTGCAGGCTTTCATAACGCGGCAAGCCGTGCCGCTCACTTGTCTCCAACGCCAGTGCGAGACGCGGTGCGGTGTAGTTGGAAGCGCCAATGGCGCGCACTTTTCCTTGCTGGATCAACTCGCCGAACGCGCCCAGACTCTCAGACAGCGGTGTGTCGGAATCGTCGTCATGCGATTGGTATAAATCGATGCGATCGGTTTGCAGCCGGCGCAACGACGCTTCAACGGCGGACCGGATATAGGCGGGTTTAAGCCCCTTTTGATCCGGCGCCATCGGTTTACCGACTTTGGTGGCCAGCACCACCCGGTCGCGTTTGCCGCTGGCATGGAGCCATTTTCCAATCACCGTTTCGGACTCGCCGCCGATGTGGCCGGGCACCCAGGCCGAGTAGACGTCTGCGGTGTCGATAAAATTGAAACCAGCATCGACCCACGCATCCAGCAGCGAGAACGACGTGGCTTCGTCCACCGTCCAGCCAAAGACATTGCCGCCAAGCGCCAGCGGTGAGACCTGCAGGCCGGAGCGGCCAAGAGCACGGTAATTCATCGTAGATTCCTCACAAAAAAAAGCGGTTGCTCATACCCAACCAACGGCGCCGAGCAATGCGCCACCACCCAACAGCCACAACAAATGCATCTTGCCGCGCCATACCACCAGCGCACTGACAAGCGTCACAAGCCACAGGCGCCAATCGCGCGCCGGATTGCCGTTGGCTGCGCTCAGCAACCAACCGGTCGCGATCAACAGGGCAACCACGATTGGCGCCAAGCCTTGTTTAAACGCGCGCACCGCGCGGAGTTCCCGGTTGCGGTGACCCCAGCGCGCGGCCAGAAAAGTTAGCGTTGTGCTTGGCAACAAGATGCCCGCCATGGTGAGCGCCATGCCCAGCAAAGCCGTCCGGTACCCGCCTGCGTTGAGGCCGACGTTCCAGCCCATTAGGGCGACAAATAACACGTTGGGTCCCGGTGCCGCCTGAGCCAGCGCTATGCTGGATGTGAACTGCGCATCGGTCAGCCACATCCTGTCGCCGACCAGGTAGCGGTGCATGTCGGGCGCAGTGGCGATCGCGCCGCCCACCGCCAGCAGCGACAGCGAGGCGAAATGAATGAACAGGGCCAGCCAGTCGGCTGCGGTAAAAGATAGCGTCAAGGCAGTCCGACCATCATGACGCTCATTTTTCCACCGCTACGCGAATTCGGCCGAGCTGGTGCCAGGCCCAGACGCTGCCCGAGCCTCCCAAACCCAGCAGTACCCAGACCAACGGAATGCGGATCAGCGCAATCGCGATAAAGGTCAGTCCCGCGAGTACCGCGCAAACCGGAACACCCATCACGTTTTTTTTCAGTGCAGGTATCAGCTTGAGCCCGGTTGCGACGATCAGGCCGGCCACCACGGCGCCCATGCCGCGCAACGCACCCTGTGCGGCCGCGGCACTGGAAACGCCCGCGAACAATACGGCCAGCAACAACACGGCCAACAGGGGGAAAACCAGCATGCCCGCCAGTGCCACCAGGGCGCCGCGCAGCCCGAAGTAGCGATCGCCCAGCATCAGTGAGAGATTCACCACATTGGGCCCAGGCAGAATTTGCGCGACCGCCCAGTCCTCGACAAACTCCTCGCGCGTGAGCCACTTTTTCCGGTCCACCAATTCGCGTTGTACAACCGTCAGTACCCCGCCAAAACCTTGTAGTGCAAGCCAGGTGAAAGACCAGAAAAGATCTCCCAGGGATTGGGGCTGCCCATGCACGAACGATACAGGCCCAGCGGACGGTGCACTCATGGCGTCAGGCGTCTTCGGATATCCCGGGGGTCGCGGCAACGCCGGAGATGCGCGATGCAACGGCGTCCACCTCATCCAGCCATTGCTGCAACACGCTGGGGAACTGCTCCGCGGACACCGCGCGCCAGCGCCTGCGGGTCTGGCGCGCCAAGGCGCGAAGCTGCCAGCCGGCCTCGTGCGTCAGCAGCGTGAGCTCGGTAGTTACCGCTTCGTCCAGATCGGCGTCGCCCAACTGGGACAACTGATCGGGCACAGCGCCAACCGCCGCCAGCGCGCGCCGGATCTGAGTCGCATGATTTGCCAGCAAAACCATGGCATCGCGCGGTGCGTCGCTCCCGGCGGCCTGTAACCCGAGGTTCAGAGGCCACTGGCCGACCAGGCCGTCGATTTCGCACAACAGGCCCACCGGGTTGGCAAGGCGCGGTATGTCCGCGCCCATGACGTCCAGTTGGGGCCGCAGCATGGCCACCACCTGCATCGCCATGCTGTTGTCGTAGCGGTGGGTATTCATGCGCAGCAACACCGAAAGGCGCATCTCCGGCGCGTTGCGCCCGGGCGCGAACATCGCGGCCACCACCTGCGATAGCGACAGGATCTTGCCCAGCGGGCTGATAGCGTCGCCGATGAGGTTGCGCGGATAACCTGAACCGTCCAGATATTCGTGATGTTCACCAACGGCGCGCACCACGTCGCGCGAATACTGGTGATGCCGTTCCAGCAAGGCGGTGGACACCAGCGGGTGGGAGTACAACTGGCGCCGCTGGTCCCGGTTAAGCGTCCGGTCCGGCTGCAACAGCAACGGATCGACATGCAACATGCCTATATCGTGCAGCAGTCCACCGGCCGCGGCCATGCCAAGGTCGTAACGCGACACCAAGGGCGCACGCGTCAACCAGACGGCGGTAAGGGCCGTGCGCACCAGATGCAGATAAATTTCCGGCCGCACATCGTGCGCAACCGTGAGCTGAAACGCCATCGCGTCAGGCAAGGGCACGGTCTCTATCACGTTGAGCAACATCTTGCGGGTTTTCTCGTCCGAAGCCATGCGGCCGAAAAACGGCGTGTCGCGCATGATGGTCTCGGCGCTATTTCTAAGCGTTTCGCTGTTGACGGTGGTGGAACTTCGTACCGAGTCTTCAAGTGGCTTCGACAATTGGTGCCGCATCAGGCGCTCGTACAGGGCCGAATTGATGGCCGCGTCCTGATCGATGATCTTCACGCCTTGCGTGTTGAAAATAGGCTGTGAAGCGACCACGTCCCGCTGCTCTCCCAATTGCACCACGGCGCTGGCGAAGTGTTGGTGGTCGGAGGACATGTCGGTCATGGAGCGCGCGGTCGAAAAGTGAATACGGCAAGCATATAGCAGGACGAAGCCGGGGCATGGTCCTCAATCGTGAATGCGCATTTCAGACACCTTCAATTCCGTGACCCGGCAAGCGCTGTTGCGGGCGGAAACGCTTTAAAAGCTTGTCACGATGGCATCGCACACGTTGTATTGGTCGTCTACCAGCGCCATCCAGCGCCACTTGTCGAAGGTTGTGCAGGGGTGGGAAATACCCAGGCCGATCCGGTCTCCCACTTGCAGGTCCAGCGTCGTGCCATCTGGGGCGCGCAGATAGGCGTGCTGGTCATTGAGGGCCGTCACGGCCCAGTCCGCTGGCGCGTCGCTCACGGTGGTCTGACCCAGGCGGCTCACGAACACTGGCGTGGGCATGGCCGAGTCGAACGACAGGTCGCGGCGGCCCGCGGCCAGGATCGCCAGGCCTGGCTCGGGGCGCGACTGGACTGTGGCCCAGACTTCCATGGCTGCATGCAAGCCATGGCCACAACCCAGCCGGCTATTCATCATCGACATCATGCGTTTGTAGGCGCCATGGTCGTGTGTGACGTAACAACCCGAGCGCAGCAGACCGCGTACCGGACGGGAGAGCCGGGGGGTCAGATGCGACGCCACCAAATCGAAAATGGCCGATCCACCGGCGCTGATCAACACCTCATCGCCTTCAAACAGCTGCTCGGTGTCGCATTGCAAAGCGGTTGCCACGACCCGGCCCATGATGGTATCGGCCACCGCGCGGTCGGTATCGGTAACACCTTTGGCCCACAAACCCTCATAACATTCAACGCCCACCAGCCGCAGCGCCGCGCTGGATCGCATGCGACGGGCCAGGGCCAGCGCCAGTTCGTTGCTGCGGCTACCGGTGCGCCCACCGGCCAGACCGATTTCCAGCATTACCTCGAACGGCCTCTTGTCGCTGTTATCGGCTCGGCCGGGCGACAGATACCAGTCTTCGATCAGGTCGAGTTGCTGCACCGAGTCGACCAGAAACACGATGCGCAATCCGTCGTGGGCATGCACCAGTTGCTGTATCGAAGCCAGATCGGCGGACGTGAGAACCTGGTTGGCGATCAAACACCGCTGCACCCCGGCGGCGATGCCGACACGCGCCTGGGTCACAGTGGCAAAGGTAATGCCCCAGGCACCCGCATCGAGCTGGCGCCGGAACAGCTGCGGCGACATGGTGGTCTTGCCGTGCGGCGCCATGTCCACGCCACGCTCGCGTGCAAAACGCTGCATCCAGCCCAGATTGCCGTCTAGCGCGTTGCGCTTGATGATGGCCAGAGGCAGCGGGAGGTCGCCCCGGAGTACGTTCCATTGCTGCCGCGCAATTTGCGATCGGCGCAACGGCTCCTGGTGGTGCGGAAAACCCTTGAAGCTGGAGTCAATGAGAGGGTCCAGAAAATCTTGCATATCGCTTCCTGTTTGAATGGAAAAAGTGCTGCATTACGTTCCGGCGGTTGCAACGGCGGGTGCGACCAACAATGCGCTGGCCGCCGCCGCGCCATGGGCAGCGTGGAGGGCCAGCGTGCCGGCCGGCTGCACGGTGATGACACCGGCCGCGAACTCGATGCCGTCTTGCGCAAACGCGCGGTGCAGGCGTTTCAATGCCTCGCGCTGCACCACGCTCGGGTTGCTTGGCAACACCGTGAACTTGAGGCGAACCACCAGCGCGTTGTCGGTGATCTCGGCCATGCCCTGGAGCTTGAGCGGCAGCAGGAATTCTTTGCCGAATTCTTCGTCCTGCAGCATCTCCTGGCCCACGCGCTTGATGGTTTTGCGGGTCTTCTCCAGGTCGGTGTCGCGTGCCAGACGCAGATTGAACTTCACGGTTTGCCAGTCGCGGCTGTAATTGGTGATGGCATTGAGCTGGCCAAATGGAATGGTGTGGATCTGGCCGTTCTGGTGGCGCAGGCGCACCGAGCGCAAGGTGACGCGCTCGACCGTGCCCTTGAGGCGTCCGGTGTCGATGTATTCACCGACACGAAACGCATCGTCCGACATGAAAAAGATGCCGGCCACGATGTCACGTACCAGCGCCTGCGAGCCAAAGCTGATCGCCAGCCCGAACACACCGGCGCCCGCGAGCAGTGTCGTGATGTTGACTCCCAGTTGCGACAGCGCCAGAAAGGCCACCAGCACCAGAATTCCTACGCCCACCGAAACCCGTACCAGCGGGAGCAGGGTGGTAAGCCGCGAAGCAGGTTCCGCCGCCACGTCGTCATCGATGCCCGGAGCCAGGCCGGGTGAAGCGGCTCGTAGCCGTTGTTCGGTCCATAAATCCAGATAACGCCAGGCAACGAAACCCACGAACAAGGTTACGGACGCGGTTATGAGCGAATGACGGATCGGCTCCCACCGGGCCATCGGCAGCAACTGCAGGCGCTCCACCAGCCACAGCTCGGCCAGCGTGATTGCAATTGCCAGAACCGCCGCGACGCTGACGCAATGCTGGGTCAGCTTGAGCCACCAATGCGCGTGCGCGGACAAGTCCAGCAGCGCGTACACCACGTAGGCGATCAAGGCGATGCGCAACGAATAGACCAGCGAATGGAAAACCGAAAATTCGAGCGCGATCACCGAAACGTTCCAGACCATCCAGATCGCCGGGATGGTGACAACGCCAAGCCAGAACCACACGCGCTGGGCAGGGCCGATGACCAGGTGGGAAGCACGATAACGCCATAGTGCCAGCCCACATCCGGCCGCTACCACCACGCCTTGCGCCAGCACGATCACCTGCCCGACCGGAATCGGCATCTCCACGCGCAGCAACACCGGCATGATGGATATTCCGAGAATGCCGACCAGCGTTCCGGAGGCAAGACACAGCTTGACCTGAAGCGCCGTGCGGTCGGGCATTGCAATCAGGCGAAACGCGGGAGTATGCGGACGCAGTGCCACTTCAAGGAACAACACAAACAGGCGCCATCGCACCAGCCCTGAAATAACGGCGATCATGAGCAGGAACTGGCGATCTTCGCCGTCGAAATAGAATTTCGTGACCAGATAGGCCGCAATCGAAAAAAGGGCCCAGTTGACGCTGTCGAGCAGCAGCAAACCCGCGGCGCCGCGGGCGCGCATGGTGCTGGTCTCACAGACGCGGCGCCAGCGCTGTACGGCAATCCGAAACAGCATCGCCAAAGCAAACAAGCCGAAGATGCTGGCCAGGCCGATCGACAGATTGGATTGCAGTTGACGCTCGCTGCGACCGACTTCTATCCGGCCCACTGCCGCATTCAGTTCCTGGCCCACGTGTGGCGCCGCCTCGACGATCTTCGCGGCGGCTGCGCGAAACTCGGCTAGCTGCGCGCCGACCGCATTGATGTCGCGTCCCACCTGGCTCAGATCGCCGCCGACCCGGGTCGCTTCTTCGGGTGTCAGCGCATAGGCAACCGGCGAATTCATCGCACCCAGCAGCAGCAAAATCGCCGCGATGCGGGCCAACCACGACATCCGTCGAAACTGGGGCCAGGCAAGGACGTTCAAGACCACACCAATTTTCCGAGGGCGACGAATTGAGTCAATGCCTGGCGCATAAGCTTTCCGCTCAATACACTGGCCGGTTTTTAAGGATGCTCTCGCGTACCGGGGCCGTCAGCGTAAATCCATCGCCGAATTTGCCAGCCAACTCATCCGCGCGCTGCGTAAATTTGGCTATGCCCATGCCATAGATGAACTGCATCGCACCGCCGGTCCAGGCCGGGAATCCGATGCCGAAGATCGAGCCGATATTCGCGTCGTGCACGGTGGTGAGTACGCCTTCGCTCAGGCAACGCGCGGTTTCAACCG
Source organism: Betaproteobacteria bacterium (assembly GCA_025360705.1). Classification (GTDB taxonomy): domain Bacteria; phylum Pseudomonadota; class Gammaproteobacteria; order Burkholderiales; family Burkholderiaceae_C; genus CAISIP01. The sequence continues at coordinate 36,903 of JANYBQ010000046.1, forward strand.
CCTGCCGGTAGAGCAACCGGTCCTTCACGTCCTGCAAGTCCCAGGCCAACCCGGGCTTTTCAAACAATGTCTTGAGTTGCGGCCAGAGAGACTTTTTCGCGCCTTTTTCGGCCGGGTAGTCGTAGAAGCCTCCACCGCCGGCGCGGCCGGGACGTTTGAACTCTTTCACCAGACGTTCCACCAGCAACTGGCCGCAGCTCGGGTCGTACGGTTTACCCTCGGCCGCGTAATCCGTCCGCGTCTGGTCCAGCACATGCACACTGAGCGATAACGCGGTTTCGTCCAGCACGGCGAGCGGGCCTACCGGCATGCCGCACTGGATGCCCGCGTTTTCTATCACCGGCGCGGGAATGCCTTCACTCAGCATCGCCGCGCCTTCCATCACGAAGGAGCCAAAGGTTCGGCTGGTATAGAAGCCGCGCGAATCGTTGACCACGATCGGAATTTTGCCCAGCGCCTGCACATAGTCGAAAGCACGCGCCACGGTCTCGTCATCGGTTTTTGCGCCGCGGATGATCTCCACCAGCTTCATCTTGTCGACCGGGCTGAAGAAATGGATACCGACGAATTTGTCCGGATGCGCACTCGCGCCCGCCAAACCGCTGATCGGCAATGTCGAGGTGTTAGTGGCAAAAAATCCACCCGGCGCAAGCATCGGTTCAGCTTCTTTCGTCACACCGGCCTTGAGCGCGCGCTGCTCGAACACGGCCTCGACGATCAGGTCGCAACCCTTCAGATCCGAAACCTTGTCCGTAGCGGTGATACGGGCCAGCAACTCGGCCTGGTCGTGCGGACTCGTGCGTCCCTTGTCCACGCGTGCCTGCGTCATCTTGACGCTATACGCCTTGCCGCTATTGGCCTTCTCCGAACTGATGTCCTTTAGCACCGTGGCGATGCCGCGACCAGCCTGCACATAAGCAATGCCCGCACCCATCATGCCAGCGCCCAACACGCCCACTTTGCATGGCTTATAACGCGGCACGCCTTTGGGCCGGGACTGGCCAGACTTGATCGCGTTGATGTTGAAGAAGAACGTATTGATCATGTTCTTCGCCACCGGGCTCACGATCAGCTTGGCCAGGTACCGGCTCTCGATGCGTGTGGCCGTGTCGTAGTCCACCTGCGCACCTTCCACCATCGCAGCCAGCGCGTATTCGAGCGCTGGATAGAGTCCGCGTGAAGTCTTTTTGATCATCGCCGGCGCTACCGCCAGCGCACCCGCGATTTTCGGGTTACTCGGCAAACCGCCGGGCATTTTGTAAGCCTTGTCGTCCCAGGGTTGTATTGCCGTGGGATTGGCGGCGATCCACGCCAGGGCTTTTTCACGCAGTTGGCCGGCGTCGCTTACCAGTTCGTTAACCAGGCCCGGTACCAGAGCCTCGCGCGGATTGAACAACTTGCTTTCCAGGATGTAGGGCTGCGCGCCCATCAGCCCCAGTAGGCGCGTCATCTTGGTGATCCCGGTGGCGCCCGGGATCAACCCTAATGTGATTTCGGGCAAACCAAGCTGTATCTTGCGATCATCGACGGCCACGCGGTAATGGCCGACCAGCGCGATTTCCCAGCCGCCGCCCAGCGCCGTTCCGTTAAGGCAGGTCACCACCGGTTTGCCGAGTGTTTCGAGCGCGCGGAAATTTTTCTTGGTCTGTTCGATCTCCCTGAACACGGTCGGGGCGTCTTCGGGTTGAAGCCGCATCGTGCCTTTCAGGTCGGCACCGGCAAAAAAGCTGCTTTTGTTCGACGCCAGGATGATGCCTTTGATTGCCTCTTTGTCCTTCACGACCCGGGCCGTCACTTCGGTCAAATCATGGTGCCAGTCCTGGCACATGGTGTTGACCGGAGAGCCGGGTTCGTCGAATGTGATGGTGGCGATGCCGTCTTTGAGTTCGTACTGGATGGTTTTCATGTCAGCAAGCTCAGATGCGCTCAACGATGGTGGCAATACCCATGCCGCCGCCTACACACAAGGTGACCATGCCGTAACGTAGCTTGCGCCGATGCAGTTCGTCGATCAGTGTGCCCAGGATCATCGCGCCGGTGGCGCCCAGCGGATGGCCCATGGCGATTGCGCCGCCGTTCACATTGACCTTGTCGTGCGGCACGCCCATTTCTTTCATGAAGCGCATTGGCACCGCTGCAAAGGCTTCATTCACCTCGAACAGGTCGATCTGGTCGATCGTCATGCCGGCCTTGGCCAGCGCCTTGCGTGCGGCCGGCATCGGGCCGGTCAGCATGATGGTAGGGTCGGCGCCGCTCAAGGCCGCGGCCACGATACGTGCACGCGGCGTCAGGCCATGAGTTTTGCCAGCGGCTTCCGAACCGATCAGTACCGCGGCCGCGCCGTCCACGATGCCCGACGAGTTGCCCGCGTGGTGTACGTGGTGGATGCGTTCGACCTGCGGGTAACGCGTCAGCGCCACCTGGTCGAAGCCCATGGCGCCCAGCGCTTCGAACGCGGGCTTGAGCGACGCCAGCCCTGCCATGGTGGTGTGGGGTTTGATGAATTCGTCGAAGTCCAGGATGGTCTGGTCCAGGAAGTCTTTTACCGGCACGACGGAGCCGGCGAAGTAGCCGCCCTCGCGTGCCTTGGCCGCACGTTTCTGACTTTCCAGCGCAAACGCGTCCACGTCTTCGCGACCGAAACCTTCTATCGTGGCGATCAAATCGGCACCGATGCCTTGCGGCACGAAAGAGGTCGCGTTATTGGTCTCGGGATCTTGCGCCCAGGCGCCGCCATCGGAGCCGATCGGAACGCGGCTCATGCTTTCCACGCCGCCGGCCACTACCAGATCCTCCCAACCCGAGCGCACTTTTTGCGCCGCCATATTGACTGCCTCCAGGCCTGAAGCGCAAAAGCGGTTTAGCTGCACGCCCGAACAACGGAAGTCCCAGCCGGCCTTGAGCGCGGCCACCTTGGCTATTACCGAGCCTTGTTCCCCTATTGGCGAAACCACACCCATCACGACGTCGTCCACCTGCGCGGTGTCGAAGTCGTTGCGACGTTTCAGTTCACTCAGCACACCGGCCAGCAGATTGACCGGTTTGACTTCATGCAGACTGCCGTCTTTCTTGCCTTTGCCACGCGGTGTGCGGATGGCGTCGAACACAAATGCCTCGGTCATATCGGTCTCCTTGCGGAATAGCGTGGGAAGGAGAACGAGTATATTCATTCCATGATCGAACGCAGTCTGTTTACCCCTGAGCATCGAGCCTTCAAGGACAGCTACCAGCGTTTTTCCGACAGGGAAATCGCGCCCCACCACGAGGCTTGGGAAGATCAGGGTTACGTGGACCGCGAGGTCTGGCGCAAGGCGGGTGCCAATGGATTTTTGTGCATGACGATGCCCGAAGCTTATGGCGGTGCCGGCGCCGACCGGCTTTACGCGGTGGCCCAGATGGAGGTCAATGCTGAGGGCGGCTACAGCGGCGTTGGCTTCGGTTTGCATAACAACATAGTCGCGCCGTATATCGAACGCTACGGCACCGAAGCGCAGAAGCAGAAGTACCTGCCTGCCATGGCCAGCGGCGAAATGATCGGTGCCATTGCGATGAGCGAACCCGCTGCCGGCTCGGACCTGCAAGGCATCAAGGCTACGGCCATCAAGCAGCACGACGGCAGTTACCTGCTCAACGGCAGCAAGACCTTCATTACCAACGGCTGGCATGCCGACCTCGTGATCGTGGTGGCCAAGACCGACCCTGCCGCAGGGGCGCGCGGCACCAGTTTGCTGCTGGTGGAACGCGGCATGCCGGGCTTCGAGAAAGGCAAGCGCCTGAAGAAACTCGGACTCAAGGCGCAAGACACGTCGGAACTTTTCTTCGACAACGTCAAGGTCGCGGCTGGCAACGTGCTGGGCGGCGTGGCGATGGAAGGCAAAGGCTTTTTCTGCCTGATGCAGGAGCTGCCCTGGGAGCGGATGCAGATCGCGGTCGGCGCCGTATCGGCGGCCCAGGCCGCGATCGACCGCACAGTGGCTTACGTCAAGGAACGCAAGGTGTTCGGCACCACGGTCTCGACGTTCCAGAACACCCGCTTCACGCTGGCCGAACTGCAAACCCAGGTGCAGATTGCGCGCGTGTTCGTCGACAAATGTCTGGAACTGGTGCTGCTGGAAAAACTCGACAGCGCCACCGCAAGCATGGCCAAATACTGGTGCAGCGACCTGCAATGCAAGGTGATGGACGAATGCCTGCAGCTGTTCGGTGGATACGGTTATATGTGGGAGTACCCGATCGCACGCGCGTTCGCTGACGCACGGGTGCAGCGAATTTACGGCGGCACCAACGAGATCATGAAAGAAGTGATCACCCGGGCTATGGGGCTCGGCGGCAAATAAGGCGGCGCGAAAATCCATGCGACTGCCCAAATCGGGGACGATCGGCAAGCGCCCGGGCCAGGACTTACCAGGTGAGCGGATCGACGCAATAAAAGCGCCGCAGCTCCTGGTACAAGGCGGCATGCTCCTGCGCCATGCGCTGGGGTAGCTCGAAGAAAACCTCCGACGCCACCGCAAAAAATTCCGCCGGACTGGTTGCGCCGTAGTTGCTGAGCAGGAAGCCTTGCCCGGCTTCTACGGCTTCCCCGGTTTGTTCCGCTTCAGCGCGCTGCTGCAACCGCGCAAATTCTTCACTGAAAATTTTCAGCCACCTGCTGCGTGCCGCACGCGAGCCCAGTTGCGGCGCGCCATTGGCGTGACCGGTTTCCTGATCCAGTTGGTGCGCAAATTCATGCACCACCACATTACGCCCGTCCGCCGGGTCGGCGGCGCCGTCCAGCACGTCTTCCCAGGACAGGATGACCTGGCCCTGCGACCAGGATTCACCCGCGAGAACCTGACGCAGGTCCTGCAATATGCCGGTGCCGTCGGCACGGACGCGGTTGACCACAAATGGGCCCGGATACACCAGTATCTGGCGCAGCTTGGGGAAATAGGTGGGAGGCCGATTGAGAATCAGCAGGCAAGCCTGCGCTGCAATCACGACGCGCATTTCTTGCGTCAATACCAGGCCGCCACAGGCCAAAAAGGGTTTCTCGGCCAGGAATACCTGGATGTGTTGCTTGAGTTGCAATTGCAGGTCGGCGGGCAGCCCTGCCACATAAGGAACCCGGTACTGCAGAATGCGCCGCCATTCAGCGGGAAAAGGCTGCCGGCGTAGCCGCGCACGGTGTTTCTCCACCAGCCAGGGCCTGGCCAACAGCCAGATCACGAACACCAGCGCCAGTCCGGAAAGAAGGAGGAAGGGCAAGTTTGTGTCCGGTAGGGTGGATGTGACGGCTTTATCTGGGTGCGGCATGACTGGTTTTCAATGTCCACCGAGGGCGCGATCAAATGCATGCGAGACGCAGATTGGCCGCGTGCCCTTAACCGAGGCAATACCCTGACTGCATTATGGGCTTAGGAAGCTTGTGCGTCCAAAATGCCGGGTGCGCGGTAAGTACTCAGCCAGAGTTGCGTGCCGCACGTTACCGAGGCATCCCACTATCCCAGCGGCGAAAGAGAAAACCATGAAATCACCGTTAACCACTTCGTTCTGCGTCTCGCTGGCGATCGCCAGCGGTCTCGCGCTCACGCCCTCAGCAAGGGCCGATGACGACCACGACGGCGGCCGCTTCGAAGTGACGATTACCAACCTCACGCGCGGCCAACAGTTCACTCCGATTCTCGTGGCCAGCCATAAGTCGACGGTTAAGCTGTTCGAGTTGGGAAAGCCAGCCAGCCCTGAACTGCAAATCCTCGCCGAGCAAGGCAACACGGCGCCGCTGGCGGCCGCGCTGGCGTTACTGCCAGGCACCGGACAAGTCGTCTCCGGCAGCGGCTTGACCAACCCCGGGACGTCGGTGACGCTGATTGTCGAGGGCCGCCGCGGTTTCGGCTTCTTGAGCGTTGCGGCGATGCTGATCCCGACCAATGACGCGTTCTTCGCCCTCAACGGCGTGGCGTTGCCGCGCGGAAACGATACTTTGACCTTGACCGCGCCAGCCTACGATGCTGGGACCGAGCGCAATGACGAGCTTTGTGCGTCGATCCCCGGCCCCTTCTTTGCAGAATGCGGCGGCTCGGGCGGCGGTGCGGCGCCGGGGGGAGGAGAAGGTTATGTGCACATCCACGCAGGTATCCACGGCATCGGCGACCTCCATGCCGCCACGCGCGACTGGCGCAATCCGGTCGCGTTGATCACCGTGCGACGCATGCGATGAGTCGTTGAGAGACTTGAGTGCTCGCGTCGTTCACAATGCGCTTACAGTGAAAAGACCCGCGGCACGCGTTACATCGAGCATCGTCGAACCGGGCGCGACCGCCGGCCGAGTCAGACAGATGCCGATTGTCGGTGCCGGGGGCGCAAGCGACCTCCTGGCCGACTTGATCGTGGCCAGCGCGCGCGGCGACCAGCGCGCTTTTCAGCGCCTGTATCGAGCGACTTCCAACACGCTGTTCGGACTCGCGCTGCGCATGTTGAAACGACGCGAGTGGGCCGAAGAGGTGCTGCAAGAGAGCTTTGTTTCGGTCTGGCGACACGCTGCTCGTTATGACCAGACAAAAGGCGCCGCGATGACATGGTTGATCCGAATAGTTCGCAATCAGGCGCTCGACTGGATTCACCCGTCGCGCCCCGACGGCTTCGAGCGTAGCTACGCCAGAGCCGCCGACCTGCTGGACGACGACCTGCTCAACGCCGTGGGCGACCTCATTGCGGCAGACGGAGCCGAGATGGTCGACTATGCGCGGCGAGCCGACAGTATCGCCGCCTGTCTGGCGGCGCTTGATGGCCGGCAGCGTCAGAGCCTCGTGCTGGTTTTCTTTCATGGCTTGAGTCATGGTGACCTGGCCCTTCACCTGCAGCAACCTCTGGGTACCGTGAAAGCCTGGGTGCGGCGGGGTTTGGTGAGGCTGGCCGAGTGTCTCGCTGCCAGCAACCCGAGGATGTAATGGATGATGCGTTACGAGAACGAACAACTCCAAGACCGGCTTGCGGCCGAGTTCGTGCTCGGAAACCTGCGCGGCGCGGCGCGCAGCCGGCTCGTGATGCTGATGCGACGCCATTCTGGGCTGCGGTGCAAAGTGGCGCAGTGGGAGGAGCGCTTGTTTCCACTGGTCATGCGCGCCCCGCAAGTCAAGGCTCCGCCGCGCGTGTGGCGGACGATTCATGCCCGCATTTGGCCGGACGCGGTGGAAAGCTTGGGCGCGAGAGCTTGGTGGAGACGTCTCGCGACGGGGGGACTCGCTGCTGTCGCGCTGGCTGCAATCGCCTACATTGCCGTCGCGCCGCAGCGTGAGACGGCGTTCACGATGGTCGCCGTGCTGAGCGATACACACGCACGGCCGGGCATCCTGGTTTCGTGGACGTCGCGACAAGCGGCCAATCGTCAGCTTGGTATGCGAATCCTGGCGCATCCGTCAATGCCGCCGGATACGTCATGGCAGGCTTGGCTATTGCGCGGGCAGGGTGCGGCGCCGATTTCGTTGGGTATCGTCACGACCGAGGAGACTCAGGTGCTCGAGATCTCTCCCGCGGCGGCGGACGCGCTGCAAGGGGCGGTCTCGATCGGCGTCAGCGTCGAGGCCATGGGCGGTTCCGTAACCGGGCGACCGGGTGGGCCTTATGTGCTGGAGGGTCCGGGGTTAAGGGTCGACTTATGAGTTGCCAGAAACCGCAGCTGACCGCTCACTTCAGGAAGCGAGGCCGCATGGACCCTGACTTTTCTGGCTTTGAGCACACCATCGCCTTACGCGCCGGACTTGAATCTCGTGGAGTCCCTGTGGGCTTGGTTCAAGCGCTACGCATGGGCCAATTTCTGCCCAAGCAACCTGAGCGAGTTGCACACCACCGCCCGCAACAAGCTCAAGAGCGCTCAGAAGTGACCCTCGATCATTGCCGCTTGCGGTATGCAAGCTACGCTGTGGTGATGTAATGAATTACGGAACTCTCAATAGAATAAGGATTTGGAATACCGTGTTGATCTGCTGCGCACTCGCGCTCGGATGCATGACAAACCAGCCGGCCGCGGCGCAGGCCGGCGCCAAACCGCCGCACGGGCCAACGGCGCCGCGCCAGGGCCTGTTGCCGTTGGGCACGTTCATGGCCGTCATCGGCGACGACGAGACCAAAGCTCTTGCCGCGCTTGCGCGCATCGAGCAGAACTGGCACGAATCGTCGGCGGCCATGCTGATCGAAATGGTTTATCGCGCGCCGAGCCGTCGCGTACTCGCGCGTCTGATCGAAGTGGTGGAAAAGGCTTCCGGGCGAGCTTTCGACGGCGACATCGATGTGTGGTACCAATGGCTGTGGTCGGCCCCGCGCGCGGTTCATCCTGAGTACGCCGAGTTCAAGGCCCTGCTGTACGCGCCGATCGACGCGCGTTTTGACGAGTACTTCAAGGGACGCCCGAAATCGGATATTCGGCTGGACGAAATCCGTTGGGGTGGGGTGCGCCGCGACGGCATTCCGCCGTTGAAGAACCCAAAGATGATCGCGGCGCGCGAAGCGATCTGGCTGCAAGACGACAACATTGTTTTCGGCGTGGCGATCAATGGCGCTGTGCGCGCCTTCCCCAAGCGCATCCTGGCCTGGCACGAGATGTTCAAAGACCGCATCGGTGGCCTTGAACTGGCTGGCGTGTATTGCACGCTGTGTGGCGCCCTGGTGTTGTACGACGTGACGATTGGCGGGGTTCAGTACGAACTTGGTACCAGCGGCTTCCTGTACCGGTCGAACAAGCTCATGTACGACCACGCCACGAAATCGCTTTGGTCGACCTTGACCGGATCGCCTGTAGTCGGTCCACTGGTTGGCAAAGGTATCGAGCTCAAATCGCTGTACGTCGTCACCTCGACCTGGAAAGAATGGCGAACGCGCCACCCGAATACGCAAGTGCTGTCGCTCGATACTGGTTATCAGCGCGACTACGGCGAAGGCGTCGCCTACCGCGATTATTTCGCCACCGACCGGCTGATGTTCGGGGTTCCCAAGCGTGACGAGCGCCTGCCGAACAAGGCCGAGGTATTGGCGCTGCGCCTGCCGCAGGCGCCGGGCGAGGTTCTGGCCATCGCCGTCTATTTTCTGGCCACCCGCGCGGTTTACCATGCCCGCGTTGGCAAGCTCAACCTGGTGGTACTGACCGATGCCAGTGGTGCTAATCGCGTGTACGAGTCCCGTGAGGTGACGTTCGCGAGTTGGGACAAAATGCAAACGGCGCGCGACAGCCAGGGTGGCACCTGGCGAGTGGAGGAGTCGGGACTGAGCGGCCCCGGCGGTGAGACCCTGTCGCGGCTGCCGGCGCATCGCGCTTTCTGGTTTGGCTGGCACGCCGCGTTTCCCGACACGCGACTTGTCAAATAAACCTATTTTCCTCAGTTGACCGTATACAACTCGACGCAAACGTAGACTGGGAGCGGGATTGAGATCGACACGAGGAGGCACCCGATGGGTGAGCGCAAATTGGCACCGGTGAATGTGGTGAAGGCAGTTGTATCGGCCTGCCAGGAGGCCATCGACACGGTGGCGCAAGCGGGCGACGAAGCGATGCGGGTTCAGACCCCTGGAGGCGTGTTTTCGGTGCGCTGGGACGCGCGAGGCAGTGCGACGGCACTGGGTCAATTGGCCTTCTTCGCCGAGTACCTCGAAGCCACGGGGTTGTTCGAGCGGTGGCTCAAGAGCTGCCCGTTGAGCTACACCAGCCCGAACGCGCCGGCGCTTGTCGACGTGCTCGGCACCTGGATGCTGTCGATCCTGGACGGGCATTGCCGCTACGCCCATGTAGGCGCACTGCGCGGCGATGGGGTGGCCCCTGGCATCCTGGGCATGACCAAGATCATCGGCGATGACAGCCTGCGTCGCGCGCTGAGCGCCATCGCCCCGGCCCCTGGCGCCAAGCACACCGAGCTGCAGCGCGCGGCGCAACAAGCGCAGCTTGCGCGCTGCACGCAGTGGATGCAGGAGCAGCTCAAGCACAGCATCGCGCAGGCCACCACCACGCCGTGGATTCTGGATTGCGACACCACGATCAAGGTGCTGTACGGCAAGCAGGACGGTGCCGTGGTCAGCTACAACCCGCACAAGCCTGGGCGGCCCAGCCATGCCATCCACACCTACTGGATCGGCAACCTGCGCCTGGTGCTCGATGCGCAGCTCGAACCCGGCAACCGGCACAGCCCCGTGCACGCGCGGCCTGGGCTGCTGGCGCTGTTGGAGGGCATGCCGCAGGACCAGCGCCCGAAGCTGGTGCGAGGCGACTGTGCCTTCGGCAGCGAGGGTGAGATGAGCGCGTTGGAGGCTATCGGCCAGCCCTACTTGTTCAAGCTGCGTCAAAGCGCGGGCGTCAAGCGACTCGTACAGCGGCAGTGGACGCGGCGTGACTGGTGCAGTGTGGGTCAGGGCTGGGATGCGTGCGAAGACGAGTTGCGGCTCACCGGCTGGACGCAGCGTCGGCGTGTCATCGTGATGCGCCGCGTGCGCAAGACCGACCTCGTGGTCGAGGCCAAGCGGGGTGGGCGCAAGGGCAAAGATCAAGTGCAGGCCGAGCTGCACTTCATCGACGAGAACGAGCCGGTCAAGAGCTGGGAGTACGCGGTGTTGGTGTGCAACACGCACTACGAGCTGGAGAACATCGGCCAGTTGTACCGCGACCGAGCCGACTGCGAAAATGGCTTCGACGAGATCAAGAATCAGTGGGGTTGGGGCGGCTACAGCACGCACGACATCGAGCGCTGCGCGCTCAGCGCACGGGCGGTGGCGCTGGTCTACAACTGGTGGAGCTGGTACGTGCGGCTGGCTCATCCGAAGACCCGGCTGGAGGCCATCACGAGCCGCCCCAAGTTGCTCAGCGCGGTGGGACGCATGACCAGCCATGCCGGCCAAAACAAGATATTACTGACCATCACGCATGAAGCCGCGACCCAGATCAAGGCACTCGTCGCCAATGTACGCCATGGCTTGCAGCTCATTGCGGCCATCGCGCCGCAGTTGACAAAACCCCAGAAATGGTTCGCCCTCGTGCGCTACATCGTCGAGCGAATATTGGCCTGCGCGCCTAAACCCAACCTCGGGCTGAACGCCTTGGGGACTGGGTAACTGAGGAAAATAGGATAAAGCGCGTCCGCTATCGGCGGCCAAAGTGTCGATGTGGTTGGCGCCGATATGCTGAAAAGATGCTCGGGTGCGATGACCGGGACCGCGACCAGGTGCATCCCAACTTTGCAGCACTCAGGGCGGCGTGATGGGCAGGCGGCGCCAGAATCATTTCGACGACCCTCCGCGATTCCATCGCAAGGGCAAGGTGTGGTACCACGTCAGCGGAACCCTGCCCCGCATCTGGACCAAGCTCTCCATCGATCGCGCAGAGGCCCTGCGCCTATGGGCACAACGTGAAGGCGTGCGCGAGGATGATTCGACCAGGCTGTTTTCCGTCGTGGCGAAGCGGTACGTTCGGGAGATATTTCCGATGAAAGCACCGCCAACACGAAAGGACAACGACAAGGAACTGGCGAACCGGCTCAAGGTGTTCGCGCACACTCCCATTGATGCCATTGTGCCAATGCACTTTCGCGAATACATGGACATTCGTGGGCAGGTCGCCAAGGTGCGCGCAAACCGCGAAAAGGCTTTGTTCTCGCATATCTTCAACAAGGCCCGGGAATGGGGCTACACGGCCGCGCCCAACCCGTGCCAAGGGGTTAAGGGGTTCCGGGAAACAGGACGCAGCAGGTACATCACTGATCAGGAGTTCGACCAGGTCAAGGCGCATGCACACTTCACAGCGGTCGATGCAATGGATCTGGCCCTACTGACCGGCCAGCGACCGGCAGATGTCCTCAAGCTCAAGAGGAACGATATCCGGGACGGCGCTCTATGGGTTGTTCAGAACAAGACCGGCGCACGGCTCGGAATTGAGATTACCGGCGAGCTAGCGACCACCATCGCCAGAATTAACGAACGTCCACGGAAAGCGATCAGCGTATTTCTGATCCAGGACGAAAACGGTCAGCGGCTCACATACTTCGCGCTTCGCTCACGTTTCGATAAGGCGAGAACGCTGGCAAAGGTGGATTTCCAGTTTCGAGATATTCGTGCCAAAGCCGCGACCGACACCGGTGACTTGGCGCATTCTCAAAAGCTGCTGGCCCACAAAAACCGGCACATGACCGAACACTACGTCAAGGCACGGATGGGGGAGCGGGTGAAGCCACTGCGATAGGGGTCTTGGCGGCGATCTTTGCCGCACCTAGCGCCTTCACGGCGGCTAGCCGGGCCAAACGTGCCGCCTTGGCTACGTACCATTCTTTGTCCAAAATGTGCAGCAACTCAATTAGCGCAGCAGCCTCACCCTCTTCAACATCAATGATCAGGTTAATGTCCTTTTCAGGGTGCGCGCCAATGTTTCCAATCGATTTGAGACCCATCATCGCTTCAAACAATTCGGAGTCGCAAAGACTTTTGATCATGGCTAAACTGAAGTTCCTGCCTCAAAAAAGCGA
>JANYBQ010000064.1 GCA_025360705.1 Betaproteobacteria bacterium
GTTGCGTTTGTTCGGCAGGATGAACGTCTGGTAGCGGTCCAATAGCTCTGCCATTAGGCGGTTGCGATTCGCTTCGCCAGCAAAGTGTGCTTCATCGCGTATCCGGGCTTCTGCTTGCACCGACCATCGATCCGCGGACCGTCGGTCCGCATGCGTGGCCTCGAGTTTGCGTCCGCGGTATTTCACGCGCACGCGATACGAGACCTTGCCGGATTTCAACCGGCGCTTTTCGATAAGGGCCATCTACTTCTCCTTTTGGCCGCGCGTGGCAAATGACCGGGCGCAGCCTGGTGATCCCGCGCCGTGCCGCGGTCGGTCCAGGAGTTCGACTGGCGCAGGATGCGCCGGACGTAATCCCGCACGGGTCGATCTAGGTAGTTTTGTGGGCTGCGAGCCACGCTCCTGAAGCTTGGCGGAAGCGCTGTTCCGCGGAGCAAGCCACCTGGTGGTGATGGAGTCCCTTAGGCCGGGATAACACGGGGCATGCCTGCTGACCGTGCTGCAGTTGTTTAGCGCAACTGCTCGTTGTGACCTGCGCGGGTCCCATCTGGGTCCCGCGCCTGACACGGCTGGTTAGGTAAATCGGCCTAACCAATTGTTTTTATTGGCTCCTCGACCTGGGCTCGAACCAGGGACCTACGGATTAACAGTCCGGCGCTCTACCAACTGAGCTATCGAGGAACAAGCCCGAAATTATAGCTTGACTATCAGCCCCGTTGAAGCCCGATTGACTGTCAGTCGAACACCGGCGTTTCGACGCCCAGCACCTTGTGCAGCTTGGGGCTGGTCGTGGTGTATTGCAGGTGGATTTTCTTGTTGGGAAAGATAAACGGCGCGGCGCCAAACGCGGCCAGGGCGCATTCGTGAAAGCCGCTCAGGATCAATTTTTTCTTGCCCGGATAAACGTTGATATCGCCGACCGCAAAAATGCCGGGGACGCTGGTGGAGAATGTTTCAGTGTCTACCTTGAGCTGTTTGCGCTCGATGTCCAGGCCCCATTCCGCGATCGGGCCAAGTTTCGGGCTCAGGCCGAAAAACACCAGCAGCATGTCCAGTGGCACGACGCGCGTAATGCCGTCCGAACCGGTGACCTTGGCGCCGGTCAGTCGGCCATCTTTCTCATCGATTCCGGTGACCTGACCCACGATGAATTGCATCTCGTAGGCATGGCACAACTCGCGCATTTTGGCCACGCTGGCGGGCGCCGCCTTGAAGCCATCGCGGCGATGCAGCAGGATCACGCTTTCGGCCTTGGTAGGACCTTCCTTGACAAAGTCCAGCGCCCAGTCCAGCGCGGAATCGCCGCCGCCCACAATGACGAGGTTTTTGCCGGCGAAGTCGGCCGGGTTCTTGACGCGGTAATGCAGCTGCGTGCCATGATGTTTTTCGAGGCCCGCGACTCTGAGAAGGCGTGGCTGAAATGCACCTACGCCGGCCGCGATGAAAATGGTTTTGGTCAGGAACCGCGTGCCTTTGGACGTCTGTACAAAGAAGCGCCCGTCTTCAAGTTTTTCGACCACGCTGACCTCCTGGCCAAAATGGAATACCGCGCCGAAGGGCGCGATTTGCTTAAGCAGCGAGTCGGTCAATTCCTGACCGGTGCAAACCGGAACCGCGGGAATGTCGTAAATCGGTTTGTCCGGGTACAACTCGACGCACTGGCCACCGGGGTACGCCAGCGAATCGATGACATGCGCCTTGATCTCCAGCAGCCCGAGCTCGAACACCTGGAACAGGCCTACCGGGCCAGCCCCCACGATGACCGCATCAATCTCTATCGCGCCATCGAGCGCAATGCGAGGTGGTTTTTCGTGGGCCAGGGCAGTATCGATCACTTGTTGGTTCAGATGGGGTTCCATATTCTTTCCTTCACACCGGCACGCACGGACCGTGCGGCCTGGATGCGCAAAATCAGCGAAGCAGTTCCTTGAGCTTGTCGGTTACGTCTTTCCATTCCTCTGCCTCCGGCAGCGGAGCCTTGCGTTTGGTAATACTTTTCCAGGTCGGCAGTTTGGAAAGTTCAGCGTTGAGTTTGGTCATATGTTGCTGGTCGGCGGGAACGTCTTCTTCAGCGTAAATCGCGTTCACCGGACACTCTGGAATACACACCGCGCAATCGATACATTCATCCGGATCGATGGTCAGAAAGTTTGGCCCTTCGCGAAAGCAGTCCACCGGGCAGACGTCAACGCAATCGGTGTATTTGCATTTGATGCAGGCTTCGGTGACGGTGTGGGTCATTTTCTTGTTGGTTCGGCGATGGACTGGTATCCGATTTTATGGGGTTTCGACGACCCAGTCATGAGGGTGGACTTGCCAGTAAAAACGGCTTATACCGCCAGCCTCAATCCAGTAGCAATGCTCCGGCGGTCTTGTGGGACGCGGTGTCGACCAGAACGATTGAGCCCAATGCGCGCGACTGTGCAAACGGCAAGGTGGCAACGGCTTCCTGAAGGGTGATTTCAACCTGACCGATGGCGTTGGGCTCAAGCTGCGTAGCGTCTTCCCGGATGAGCGTATGCACATTGAGCCGGTGCACGATGCGGCCAACCCTGGCCTTGACCCAGCGATGCCCATGCACGGCCCAATACGTGCGCCCGGCCACCAGCGGTTCGTCGTCGAGCCAGGCAACCGTCGCCTGAAAACTGCGCGTCGGCTGAAAGATCTCGGCGTCACTGCCGTATGGCAGCAGCCAGTCGCCACGCGACACGTCCAGCTCCCGGTCCAGCACGATGCCGGCGCTATGGCCGGCCGACACCTCGCCCGGCTCGCGCGTGTGGTCCAGCACCTGTGCCACGGTCGCGGTCTGCCCGCTCGGCAGAACCGCGACGGTCTGGCCCACGCGCAATGTTCCGGTGGTTACGCGGCCCCAAAAGATGCGCCTTCCCTGGCTTGTGCTTGCCGATGGGGAAAACTTTTCGACCCATTGCACCGGGAACGAAAACGCCGTCGCCGTTTCGGCGGGAATAACCGGCAACTGCTCCAGAATCTGTAGCAGGCTGGGGCCCCGGTATCCGCACCAGTCTGGCTTCGAAGTGACAACGTTGTGCCCGGTCAGGGCCGAGATCGGCACGATCGCCGCCACGCCGATGTCCGCTGCTTGCGCAAACACCGTCAGCGCCCGGCTGATATTGGCAAACACCTGCGCAGGTGTTTCCACGGCATCGAGCTTGTTGACCGCGAATACAACCGACGGTACCCGCAGCAATTTAAGCAGCAACGTATGGCGCCGCGTTTGTGACAGCAAGTCGCGATTCGCTGCATTCGAACTATTTGAAACATCGCCACGCCACGGAAGCTTGGTTGCATCGACCAGCACTACGGCGGCATCGGCGCTGCTTGCTGCCGTAACCATGTTGCGCGTGTATTGCTCATGGCCGGGTGCGTCCCCAATAATGAACTTGCGTTTGGCGGTTGAAAAATAGCGGTAAGCGACGTCGATGGTGATGCCCTGTTCGCGCTCGGCACTCAGTCCGTCGGTGAATAAAGCCAGGTCCACGCTGCCGCTTTTGGAAACACTGGCCAGCTGGTCCTGTAGAACGCTGCGGCTGTCCAGCAGGAGGCGGCCGATAAGTGTGCTTTTGCCGTCGTCGACCGACCCACAGGTGATAAAGCGCAATGCCGGGCGCGTATCCTCGGACGACGTCTCATCGGTTCGGGCCGAGCTGGTCGTAGCCTTGGCAAACCGTTTGACAGACTCAGGGCGAACGGGAGTGGCTGTGGTCGCATCCATCAGAAATACCCTTCCTTCTTGCGTTTTTCCATCGACGCTTCGGATGTCTTGTCGTCCATCCGGGTGGCGCCGCGTTCGCTCACATCGGCGGCGAGTGTTTCGATGACGATTTCGGCTGCGCTAGTGGCCAGGCTGGCCACCGGGCAGGTACAGGTAATGTCGCCCACGGTGCGAAAGCGTACATCGCGGCTGGTCACGGTTTCGCCGTCGCGCGCCGGAGTAAGTGGCGTTACCGGTATCAGCAGGCCCTTGCGTTCCACCACGTCGCGCCGGTGCGAGTAATACAGCGACGGCAGCGCGATACGTTCGCGTTCGATGTACTGCCAGACGTCGAGTTCGGTCCAGTTGGAAATCGGGAACACACGGAAATGTTCACCGGGTTGCAGCCGAGTGTTGAACAGTGTCCACAACTCCGGGCGTTGCGCCTTGGGTTGCCATTGTCCAAAGCTGTCGCGATGCGAAAAAATACGTTCCTTGGCGCGCGCTTTTTCTTCGTCACGGCGGGCACCGCCAATCAAGGCGTCGAAGCGGAATTCGTCGATGGCTTCCAGCAGCGTTACCGACTGATGCACGTTGCGCGACTCTTCGGGATGCGCCAGGCGCACCGTGCCACGCGCCATCGAGTCCTCGACTTTGCGCACAATCAGTTTTGCCCGTAGTTCGGCCGCGCGGCTGTCGCGAAAGTCAATCACTTCCTTGAAGTTGTGCCCGGTGTCGATCATCAACAACGGATAAGGAATGCGGCCCATGCCGAATGCCTTTTCGGCGCAGCGCAGCAGCACCAGCGAATCCTTGCCACCCGAAAACAGCAGCGCAGGACGCTCAAAGGCGGCGGCTACTTCGCGCATTATGAAAATGGTTTCTTCTTCGAGCGCATCCAGATGCAGGTTGCTGAGCTGCGCCAGCAAGGTGGGTTCGGTGCGGGCGTTCATGTCGTGCTTTCCTCCTGTGGATTTGGTTTGGCGTGTAAACCGCATTCCCTGGCGGCCTCGTCTTCCCACCACCAGCGGCCGGCGCGGAAGTCTTCGCCCTGGCTGATGGCGCGGGTACAAGGCGCGCAGCCGATGCTGGGAAAGAACTGATCGTGCAGTGGGTTGTAGGCGATTTTCCTGGTGCCGATGTAGTGCCACACATCGCCCCAGGTCCAATCGGCCAACGGGTTGAGCTTGATGCGGCACGGGTCGGAACCATCACGCAGCGGCACGTCCGAACGGGCACCCGACTGCTCGCGCCGCAAGCCCGTAATCCAGGCCTTTTTGCCGGCCAGTGCGCGCGCCAGCGGCTCCATCTTGCGTATGCCGCAACAAGCTTTGCGCAGCTCCATGCTTTTGTACATTGCCTCCGGCCCCTCGCGCGCGACGAACTGCACCACGGCTTCGGTTTGCGGTCGGAAGATGTGCACCGGCACGCGAGACGTGGCCTTGAGTCGATCCAGCAGCTGCAGAGTTTCGCGGTGCAACATGCCGGTCTGCAACACGAAGACATCTACGTCTAGTCGCAGGTCGCCGAGCAGGTGACTCAACACCATGTCCTCGGCACCCAAACTGGAAGCCTGGCTCACCAATGGAACACGGTCGTCTGCCGAGCGCGGAAAGTCCGCCACGATCTGTCGCAGCGCAGCGCGGGTCTGTTCCAGTTTGGCGTCGAAGTTCGCGCTGGGCCGGGCGTTCAGATCGATCGCGCTCACCCGGCTTCCCGTGCGAAATGCGGCGCGCCCGTCACGACGTCACCTTGGTAAAAGTCCTTGTAGCGGTCGAACTGCCGTTGCGCCACGCTCGGGTCCTGATCCGCGCGCAACACGGCGCTGTCGAATCCGGAGCGCTGCATCTGCACCAGCTGGTCCACCAGCACGTCGCCGGTGGCCCGGATCTCGCCTTGGAAGCCCAGACGCCGGCGCAACAGCAAAGCCTGGCTGAACGCACGTCCGTCCGTGAACTTCGGGAAATTCAGATCGATGCGTGTTACCCCTTGAAGCGATAAACCGCGAACGTCCGCGTCATTGGCCAACTGCAAGGCAGGCGCAGCGGCGTCGCCAGCTATATGGTCAGGTTGTGAGATCAATTTCATATCAGCCTCAGGCGGTCTGCTTCTGGCTGAAGCGCGCCCCATTGGCGGCTGCCTTGAACGGCTCGATACCGACGCGGCGCAGCGTGGTGATAAAGGTCTCGTGGCGCGCGCCGTTGGGTCCATCCACCCACTGGCGCTGTTCGCGGAATGCGTCCAGTACGGCCTCGATCACCTCGGGCACTTCAGCCGCGCTGAACGATGGACCTACTACCTTGCCGGGCGTCGCCTTTCCCGACAGGTCCGAACCATCCGCGCCGCCAAGCGTGATTTGGTACCACTCCTTGCCGTCCTTGTCCACGCCCAGGATGCCGATATGGCCGCTGTGGTGGTGGCCGCAGGAGTTGATGCAGCCGGAAATATGCAGGTCTATTTCGCCGATGTCGTGCAGTTCGTCCAAGTCCTGGTAACGCTCGGTGATCGCCTCGGCAATCGGAAGCGAACGCGCGTTCGCCAGCGAGCAGAAATCTCCGCCCGGGCAAGCGATCATGTCGGTCAACAGGCCGATGTTGGCCTTTGCCAGGCCGGCCTTGCGCGCCGCGCGCCAGAGGTCGGGCAGCTGTTCCACGCGCACCCAGGGCAACAACAAATTCTGTTCATGGGTGACCCGTGCTTCACCGGCGGAGAACTGGTCGGCCAGATCGGCGGCGGTCTCCAGCTGTTCGGCCGTGGCGTCGCCCGGTGCGTAACCCAGGCGCTTGAATGACAGGTTGACGCAGCGCAGGTCGGGGTTCTTGTGCGCGCGTACATTTTGCTGGAGCCAGCGTCCGAATTCGGGTTCTTGCGCGGCAATACGCAACAGGTTGGCGGTGCGGGTTTCAGCGTCGGTACGGTTACGTTCGATGACGGGCGATACGAACGACGCTGCCACGCGGTCGTATTCGGCTTGGGTGATGGTGTGGGGTGCGCCGTCGTGTTCGACGATCTGCCGGAACTCGTCTTCCACCTGATCGATATAGCGCTGGCCTTCGGCCTTCACGAGGATCTTGATGCGCGCCTTCCAGACGTTGTCGCGCCGGCCATAACGGTTGTAGACGCGAATCACCGCTTCCAGGTAGTTCATGATTTGCTGCCAGGGCAGGAACTCGCGCACCACCGTGCCGATCACCGGGGTGCGGCCCATGCCGCCGCCCACCAGGACTTTGAAACCCAGATCGCCGGCGTCGTTGCGCAGCAACTGCAGCCCCACGTCATACCAGCCGATTGCGGCGCGATCTTCACGGGCGCCATTTACGGCGATCTTGAATTTGCGCGGCAAAAACGCGAACTCCGGATGCAAAGTGCTCCACTGGCGCAGGATTTCGCAGAACGGCCGTGGATCGGCGATTTCATCTTCCGCAACGCCGGCCAGCGCGTCGCTGGTGATGTTGCGGATGGTGTTGCCGCTGGTCTGGATGCCGTGCATGTCGACGCTGGCCAGCAGGTCCATGACGTCGGCACTTTTAACCAGCGGAATCCAGTTGAACTGGACGTTGGTGCGGGTGCTGAAGTGCCCGTAACCGAATTTGAGCCGCGAGCCGATCAGCTTGCCGTTCGCAAGCGGGATGGGTCCTAGCTGGTCCTGCGTGGCCTGCGCGTGGGCCAACAGGGCTTCGTCCGGACGATCGTATTCGCGGGCAATCCTGGCCAAGACGCGCAGTTGGGTACTGGACAGCTCGCCGTATGGGACGGCGACGCGCAGCATGGGTGCGTAGCGCTGGATATACCAGCCGTTTTGCAAACGCAAGGGGCGAAACTCTTCTTCGCCCAGCGTGCCGGCCAGGTTGCGCTCCAATTGGTCGCGAAACTGCGCCGCACGGTTATGAACGAATTGGCGATCGAATTCAGTGTATTGATACATCGCGCCAACTCTAGGCGCCATGGGTTAGATAACAAACTACTTTATTGTGATGTTGTTATGCGTTGGCCATATATAGCCGGCGCTTGCTGCAACTCCACGCCCTACCAGGACTAAAGACAAGAGAAAGGCGAAGTAAGACCGATGCGTTCAGCCGTTGCGGCTCAATTGCCGCATGCGCTCTTCAAAGTAGCTGCCGACGGTGTAACGCTCGGACAAAATAATTTCGCGCCGGGGGTGCAGGAACAAGGGTAGGGAAATACGCGATTTGCGCGCTGCGGCACCGGTCGGGTTCAGTACGCGGTGTGTGGTGGACGGGTAGTAATGACCCGATGCCTCCTGCAGCATGTCGCCGATATTCACGATCAACAGCCCGAAATCGCACGGCACGTCATGCCAGCCCCCATCCTTACCCTTTACCTGGAGACCGGGTTCAGTGGCCGCTGGCAGGATGGTCAGCAAATTGATGTCTTCGTGGGCGGCCGCGCGCTCCGCACCGGGTTCCTCGTCGCCTGCCAGCGGCGGGTAATGCAACACGCGCAGTAATGTCTGCTGGCAGTTTTCAATCATTGCCGGTAGCGGCGTGGCATAGCCAGCCCGGACCTCGGGCGGCGAATACTGCTCCACCCAGCCCAGCAACTCGCCCGCCAGCTGGCTGCCTGCCGCGTAATAACGCCGCGCCGCATCCGAAACCTCGACCGGGTAACGGCCCCACGGATAAATATGGAAAAACTCTTTCAGATCGCGCTTTACGTGGCCTTTGGCGGTTTCAGACACCTTGGGTGAAAAGTAGCCGTCCAGCTTGACCGGGTCGCAGGGGTAGCCATATTTGGCGTCCCCACAGAAAAAGGCCAGCCACTCGGTATAGATGCCCTCGACCAGAGACCGGTCGAGCGGGTGGTTGGATAACACGCCAAAACCGGTTTCTGCCAGGCTGGCACAGAAGTCGCTCGCCGCGTTCGGGCTACGGTAGTCAACGACGGGGAACTGCATGTTCTGGTTCCTGCTTCAAGGTGTAGTGCGTGTTTATGCCTGGCGCGGGAGCCAGTTGCTCATCATGGTGTCTTCAAACAGCTTGTTGCAAGCGGGTGCGTCCACCTGCATACACACTTGCGTGCGCGGTTTATCGATGGCCCAGGCCGCTTCGTGATAACCGAGGAAGTCGCGCCGGTTCATGATGGTCTGGCCCTGTGCCAACCCCTCGGTCGCAACCCGTACCGTCTTGGTTTCCACTGTGAAAAACTCCGGATTGACGAGATAAATAAATGCCAGCAAGTCATGTGCAAAACATCCCGGAGTGACGGAAAGATGTTTGTACAGGCCGCTGTAAAAGCCGGAATAAAAGCCGACCGCGTGGTGCAAAGTATCCGTGGCGACGTGTTTATGTCGGTCCGCGATGCGTTGGAACAGGGCCACTGTCACCGCCACCCGATGGGTCACGTCCAGGCCAACCATGGTGAGCTTCCAGCCGGCCGCAAATACCCTGTCGGCCGCGTGCGGATCGTTCCAGATGTTGGCTTCCGCCACCGGGGATACATTGCCGGGTTCCAATACCGTGCCGCCCATGACGATGACTTCGCGCAGTAACTGCGGCAGGCCGGGTTCCATCATCAGCGCCAGGCTCAGGTTGCCCAAGGGACCCACCGCCACCAGCGTGATTTCGCCGGGAAGGGCTCGAGCCATGTCCACGATGAACTGCGCCGACGAACGCGGGTCCAGCTGCGCGTCCACCGCCTGCCGCGTGGCGAGATTGCCGAGCCCATCGGCGCCGTGGATATGTGCCGGTGTCGCTTCCTGGCGCTTGCACCAGGGGATGGCCACGCCTTTGCTGACCGGTATCGTGCGGCCGGCGATTGCGGTCAGGTACAAGGCGTTGGTAGCAGCCTGATCGACACTGACATTGCCAAAAGTCGTGGTAATTCCGACCAGCTCGATGGCCGGATGCGCCAACGCGAAGTACAGCGCCATTGCGTCGTCCACACCCGGGTCGGTGTCGTAAATCACTTTGTATGAGGAATGCGATGTCATGCTGATGATGCTGAGTTGTTGTCAAGCAGGCCACAGAAATCCCGCAGCTGGGAAAATTGTTGCGCGGTGGTGGCTGGCTGCAGATGCAGAAAGGCAGCGACCGCGTCGCGGCTCGGAATGCTGGACTGGGCGCCGCTGCGGGTGCAAGCCAACGCGGCGGCTGCACTGGCACGGCGCAGTGCAGCCCCCATGCTGTTGCCTTCGCCTAAAGCTGCCACCAGCACGCCGCAAAAAGTGTCTCCGGCACCGGTGGTGTCAACCGGGGTGACCGGAAACGCGGGTTGCATCAGGTATTCGCCCGCGACGCGAGCGCAGCAGCCGCGCGCTCCCAGGGTTACCACCACGGAGGGGACGTGGATTTGCTCCAGGCATTCGGCAATCGTCCCAACGTGATTGGCGATGCTGGCCAGTTCGCTCTGGTTCACGATAAGCACGTCCACCAATGCCAGGAACTCGTCGTCCAGCGGCTGCGCCGGTGCGGCATTGAGCGCAACCTGGACACCGGCTAAGCGTGCACTGCGGGCGTAAGCAATAACCGTTTGCAGCGGCGTTTCGAGTTGTAGCAGCAGATGGCTGAAACCATCCAGCGCGGGCAGGTGCCCGGGTTCAAGTGCGATATTGGCGCCGAGCGCAACGGTAATGGCGTTTTCCGCGTCGTCCGAAACGCAGATGAATGCAGTGCCGGTGGCGACGCCCGCCACCCGCACCGTGTGCAGCTGCACTGCCGCCGAGCGCAATGAGGCTTCCACTGGCACCGCATAGGCATCGTCACCGAGGGCCAGCAGCATATGGGTAGTAGCGCCGCCCGCACGTGCGCTCGCCACTGCCTGGTTCGCTCCCTTGCCGCCCGGATAGGTAGTAAAGGAATGCCCGAGTACGGTTTCGCCCGGTGCCGGGATATGGGACGCTCGCACAACAAAGTCGAGATTGGCCGAGCCGGCGACGAGTATCATGGTGAAATCAAATCCAGTGGCCACTATCGAATTCCGCCGCAGCATGAATTTGATATTTTGGTAAAAAACTTCGCCGGATTATGGGCTACTAAATGTGGAAAAACCAGCGCGCTATGCGCCAACCCGAAACTATCCG
Source organism: Betaproteobacteria bacterium (assembly GCA_025360705.1). Taxonomy (GTDB): domain Bacteria; phylum Pseudomonadota; class Gammaproteobacteria; order Burkholderiales; family Burkholderiaceae_C; genus CAISIP01. Next base: position 10,752 of record JANYBQ010000064.1, read on the forward strand.
TCCGCCGGCCGGACGTCTGGCCACCGGCATCCTCGACTAGTGGTTTAGCTTCCATCAACGCTCTCAAGATCATAGACAACATGGGGACAACGGTATTTGTAAAAGTGGTGGGTTTTCGCGACGTGGAGCGTCATGCGCTCAACACCATATTCAGGTTGTCAGCCGAGCGGTCCACCTGCTACGCCTTGTGGACCCCGGAAGCCCCCGTCATGCCGCACGTGGCTTTGATCGACGTGGAAAGCTATGAAGCCGGTCTGGCGCTGGCATCACCCGGCCTCAACCGCAACTTGAAACTTATTTGTGTGGGTTCGGGGGCTCCAGCGCACGCATGGCGGGTGTTCGCCCGCCCGCTCAACTGGAGTGCGGTATTGCATGCTATGGACCAGCTGTTCGCGCATGCCAGTGTGGATATCGATCTCCACCTGGACGGGGAGGGCAGTTCGGTGCTGCCGCCCGGCGTCCGTGTGACTTTGCTGGTCGATCCGTCACGCGATGAGCGCCTGTATCTGCGTGCGCGTCTTGCGCTGGCCGGATTGATAGAAGTTGACGAGGTCGCATCTGTCGCGCAGGCAGCGGCCCGGGTCAGGGAACGCCAATACGACCTGGTGGTGGTGGATGTGGACACGCCAGATGACCCCTGGAGCCTGATTGAGCGTCTTGTAGCCCACGACCCGCCGATCGACAGCGTGGTTGTGACCACCACCAATACCTCCTGGCAAATGCATGAACGCGCCGAGCAGGCTGGCTGCCGGGCCGTGCTGGACAAGCCCTACGACCCTGGCCACGTGTTTCGCGTATTACAGATGGTGTAGCAATTGGGGCCGTGTCGCGGCGACGCATTTCGCCAGACTGGCCTCTATCGGCAAAGGCTCACCGCCCAGTCGTGCGGCCAGCAGTTCGGCGCACAAGGCCGCATACGTCAACCCTCGCGAACCCATTCCCGTGCTGACCCACAAGCTGGGTTGCGGACCGGCGTCCAGGGCACCCACCGCGGGCAGCCGGTCGATGGTGGTGCAGCGTGTTCCGGTCCATGCCTGTACTTGTTCCTGGGAAAATCTTCGAGTCAATGTGCTGGCAACGATGGGCAGCAAATGGGATAGACGTTGCAGGTTTTCGTTATGGCCTGCAGCGAGGTCCATGACCATCGCCGGTCCCGGCGCATAGGTTGCGCCGGCAAACCAGGCCAAGGCGCCGCCTATCGGTACATGCGCTACAAAACTGCCTCGCCCGTTGACTGGGAACGTTGGAAATGCAGCGGGCTCGCCGCTTTGGTGGGCGCCCCAGGATATTTGTCCGCTCAGCATATTCATGGTTGCCAGCAGGGCGATGTGGACCGGGGATTGCCGTATGGCGCCAGCAGCACAATTCAACAGTTGTACGGAATTGCAGGCAGCCGCTACAACCAGTTTTGATGTCCGCGCCAGCACCGCGCCATCGGCGTCTTGCAACTCCCACTGGCCGGCGTCGCGGACCAGGGAATGCACTTCGCTATTGCCTATGAATTGCACGCCGGCTTGGGCCAGACAGGCCTGCACCAGCCGTGCCGGCTTGATCCACCCGGCGGCGGCGTGCCGGATCGAAGCAGCATTGGTGTGCAGGCCATTTGTCCGGGCCGCATCCGGGTCATCCACCGCAACATTGGCGGACCACTGTCGGCCGGCCCACGGCCAGTCGTTGGGCAGGCCTGGGTAGCCGTCACGGCGCAGTTCCATCACGCCCGAACAGGCCCAATCTTCCCCCTGTTGCAATAACGCATGGCAAAGCTGAAGCGTCGCTCGAATCCCGGCACGCGACAGGCGCGAGCGGGCGCTGTCATCGCGCGAAACCTGCGGCGCGAGCAACCCCACGGGCAAGCTCGATGCCCCCGTTGCAGGCTGCGCGGCAGCATCCAGTACCGTCACCTGCCAGCCACGCCGTGCCAACGCAGCCGCTACCAAGGCACCGGCCAAACCAGCGCCAATGACGACACAGGACGAGGCGGCAGACACAGCCACCCGCCAGGTGTCCCGTGTCGCGCCCGGTTCCCAGCGCGGCTGGAACTGGCCGCATCGGCCCGATACATCGTGGCCGGCCGGGCCTGCGCCCGCCGCAGGCGGTACATGGTCTTCAAACACAAATCCGGCTTGCTCCATGTCTTCGTTCATCGGGGCCGAAGCGGCCGCTATATTTATCGTGGTGCCACGACGGCATAAGCGTGTGAGAGCCTTGATATTCCAACGGTTCCAGGCTTCCGCCAGCGGCCCCTGACGCGCTGCCGCCAGGTAGATTGCGTCGGCCACGAATTGCTGTTGGCGCAGCATCGCCTGCAACGGGCCTATGCACAGGGTGAGCAGTACCTGCCCACGCTGCAAAACGATGCGATGGAACCCGGGTAAAAAGCCAAACCACTGTCGATCGAGATCAACCGCATCCGCGGCGAGTGACGGGAAAGCCGCCATGCCGCGCAACAAGGCATCGCGGTCCGGCGCTACCGGCGCAATCGCGACGTAATGCAGCAGCCGCGGGTGTTGCGGATCTGTGTTCCAGGCCTGCCAGGTGGCGAAGAAAAAGCAGCCATCGCCAAAACCGGTATCCAGCACGCGCCAGCCTGACGATCCACGCCACGCGGATGTTGGGTCGGCAGCGAACACAACGTGCGTCGGCGATGCGCCACTGCTTGAGGGCGCCGCCCAGCGTCAAGCGGGCGGAGGTACGTAGCCTTGGGCCGCGTCGGCGCCAGCGCCGAAGAAATGCGCTTCCATTTGCCGCGCCAAATATTGGCGCGCGCGTGCGTCGGCCAAATTGAGCCGGTTCTCATTCACCAGCATGGTTTGATGTTTAAGCCAGGCCGCCCAGGCCTCTTTGCTGACGTTTTCCCAAAGGCGCTTGCCCAGTTCGCCGGGGTAGGGGGGAAAGTCCAGGCCCTCGGCCTCTTTACCAAGCTTGATGCATTGAACCATGCGTGCCATGAATTACTTCCTTGTAGTTTCTTTGCCCCAACAACCGCGGCATATCGGATTGAAGAGCGCCGCCTTGAATGTGGCCGGGTGTTCGGGTAGCTTTAAATTGTCGCCGCTTTTTCGGAAACCCTTCGGCGGTTCTGGTGTCCAATGGGCTGGTTTTAGTTACGACGCAACTTGAGTACAAGTTAGTCTTCTCTGAAACCTCGTTTTATTTTTGGAGTTCCGATGTTTAGCAGCTTGAGCGTGCGCCAGACCCTGCTGGCCATTTGTGTGGCGTGTATCGCGTTGTTGGCTTATGGCCTGTACCTGCAACATGTGGTGGGCCTGGAGCCCTGCCCGATGTGCATCGTGCAACGGTATGCGATGGTGCTGGTAGCGCTGTTCGCGGGTTTAAGCGCCGCTGCGCGCAGGCGCGGCGTACACATCACAGGAGCGGTGCTGGTCATCGTCACTGCCGCTTTCGGCGCCTTTGTGGCCGCGCGCCAGAGCTGGCTGCAGTGGTACCCGCCCGAGGTGTCGTCCTGCGGGCGCGACCTGTACGGGATGATAGAAAACTTTCCGCTGCAACGCGCCATACCGATGATCTTCAAGGGCAGCGGCGACTGTAGCAAAGTGGACTGGACCTTCCTGGGCGGGTCGATAGCCAACTGGTCGTTCCTGTGTTTTTGCGCGATTGCGGCGTTGTCGCTGCATCTCGTTTGGCGGTCGCGCAACGCGCGATAACCGGCTTGGGCCGACCCCAGGTCCAAAGTCCGTCCGACTGCGCTGCGTCATTACATTGGCGGACGTTGCTGTAGCTCCGCTGTACCCGTTTGCCGGCCTCCGTAGTATCGTGAGTTCAACCACTTCGGTCGGTTCGATCAACGCGGTTCAGCTTAAGGCAAACAACAATGGCGATCGCTGCGCTCACGCTCGGTACGGAGGCTCCAGAGTCTTCCACAAGCATTTCGCGCGAGGCGAACGCCTTGCCTCCCAGCACGTCGTGGGCGGCGTTGTGTGCCATTGCGCGGTTCCACCAGGTAGCCGCGGACCCCTCTTCTTTAGCCCACCAGCTGGGCATGCCGCCCAGCGCCCATCCCACGACGGATGATTTGTTGCGCGCGGCGCGGCAGTTGGGCTTGAAAGCCAAACGAGTCCGCGGCACCGCGGATCGACTCGCTCTTTTGCCGCTACCCGCATTGGCATTGATGCGCACCAATGGCTTCGAGGCGTGTGATACACCACGGCTTGCCATAGTGGCGCAATGCGACGGCAAACGTGTGTTGTTGTCGGAGCCTTATGTTGCTGCGAACGACCGCGGCATGAATGCATCGACTGCCCGCACGGTCGGTCCCACGATCAAGCCGCTCGAAGTATTTGCCGCGCAGTGGACTGGCGAGCTGATCCTGATTGCCAGCCGCGCCAGCCTGGCGGGTGAGCTCGCCAAGTTCGACTTCGCGTGGTTCGTGCCGGCGCTTGTGAAGTACCGACTATTGCTGGGCGAGGTGTTGCTGATCTCATTCATGCTTCAGATTTTTGGGATGGTAAGCCCGCTGTTTTTTCAGGTCGTGATGGACAAGGTGCTGGTTCACAAGGGCATGACAACGCTGGACGTGCTGGTCATCGGCCTGGTGGTGGTGGTCATCTTCGAGAGCGTGTTGACCACCCTGCGCGCCTATGTGTTCAGCCATACCACCAGCCGCATCGACGTAGAGCTCGGTTCGCGTTTGTTCCGGCACCTGGTGCAGCTGCCGCTGGCCTATTTCCAGGCGCGTCGCGTGGGCGACTCGGTGGCGCGGGTGCGCGAACTGGAAAACATCCGCGGCTTTCTGACCGGCAACGCACTTACGGTCGTTCTGGACGTGTTGTTCTCCATCGTCTTTGTAGCGGTGATGTTGTTCTACAGCGTGCCACTCACGCTGATTGTGCTGGTGAGTTTGCCGCTCTACTTCTGCCTGAGTCTGGCCGTGGTGCCGATCCTGCGCCAACGCCTGGACGTCAAGTTTGCGCGCGGCGCCGAGAACCAGGCCATGCTGGTGGAGACCGTCACGGGCATCCAGACCGTCAAGGCTACCGCGCTGGAGCCGGCCTTTGGCAAGCGCTGGGACAACCAGCTGGCGGCTTACGTGTCGGCCAGCTTCAAGACGCAGAACCTGGCCAGCGTAGCGCATGAAGGCGTCAACCTGATCGGCAAGCTGGTCAACGCCGCCACGCTGTGGTACGGCGCCCATCTGGTGATGGACAACCAGTTGACGGTCGGCCAGTTCGTGGCCTTCAACATGTTCGCGCAGCGTGTGGCCCAGCCCATCATGCGCATGGCGCAGTTGTGGACCGACTTTCAGCAGACCGGCATTTCGGTAGCGCGGCTGGGCGACATCCTGAACACGCGTACCGAACTGCCACCTGCCAACGCGGCCCAACTGCCGTCGCTCAAAGGGCGCATCACGCTGGACAATGTCACGTTCCGCTACCGGCCCGAGAGCGCTCCGGTGTTGAGCGGCATCAGCCTGGAAGTGCGCCCCGGGGAAGTCATCGGCATAGTCGGGCGATCCGGCTCAGGCAAAAGTACGCTCACCAAGCTGGTGCAGCGCCTGTACACGCCCGAAGGCGGCAGGCTGCTGGTGGATGGCATCGACGTCAGCCTGATAGATGCGGCCCAGTTGCGCCGGCAGGTTGGCGTAGTTTTGCAGGAGAACCTGCTGTTCAACCGCAGCGTGCGCGAGAACATTGCCATCACCGACCCGGCCGCACCGATAGAGGCCGTGATGCGGGTCGCGCAACTGGCCGGTGCGCATGACTTTGTGAGTGAGTTACCCGAAGGTTACGACACCGTGGTGGGCGAACAGGGCAGTAGCTTGAGCGGCGGCCAGCGCCAACGCATTGCCATTGCGCGCGCGCTGTTTACCAACCCGCGCATCTTGATACTGGACGAGGCCACCAGTGCATTGGATTACGAAAGCGAGGCCATCATCCAGCGCAATATGACGCATATCTGCAAGGGCCGCACGGTGCTGGTCATCGCGCACCGGCTGAGTTCGGTGCGTCACGCCAATCGCATCGTTGTGGTGGACAGGGGGAAGATCGTGGAAACAGGTTCGCATGCGTTTCTGGTGAAGCAGCAACAAGGTCTGTACGCCCATCTGTGGCGTATGCAGGATGGCGGTGAACCGACTGAGGCAACGCCAAAATTGGACCCGGAACCGGTGGGAGTTGTCTGATGAGCGCGATCTCCATGCCTTCCGCCGGGGCTGGCGCTCCAGTTCGAGTCAAGCCCGTCGACGTTGATCAAAAAGGGCTTGCCGAAGCCGCGGCACGTCGGCCCCCTTTCATTGAGCTGCCGTCCCGCTATAAAGCCGTCTTCCAGGCTGCGTGGCAACACCGCGCCGAACTGGCTGGCCCTGACCGCGTGGCTGACGAGGTGGCATTCTTGCCAGCAGCCTTGAGCCTGCAGGACACGCCCGTGCACCCTGCGCCCCGACGTCTG
>JANYBQ010000073.1 GCA_025360705.1 Betaproteobacteria bacterium
CAAAAAAGCTGCAGCCGATCATCGTCAAGAGGGTCAAGAAAGCAGGCCACGCGGCGCATGGTGGCGCGTGGAAAATTGCCTATGCCGACTTCGTGACCGCGATGATGGCGTTCTTCCTGCTGATGTGGCTGCTGGGCTCCACTTCTGAAGGCGACAAGAAGGGCCTGTCCGATTATTTCGCCGCGCCGCTCAAGGTCTCCATGATGGGCGGCACCGGTGCCGGTGCCAGCAACAGCGTGATCCAGGGTGGCGGCAGCGACCTGACCAAAAGTGCCGGCCAGAACAAACGCGCGGACGCCAATGATCCCATCAGCAAGAAGGCCACGTCCGACGCAGCCCGCGCCGAGATAGCCAAGCAAGACGCAAAAAAACTTGCGGTCCTGAGCGCGAAGATCAGCGCGGTGATCGCCAACAGTCCCAAGCTGGCCGAATACCGTTCGCAAATCAAACTGGAGACGACACCCGACGGATTGCAGATCACCATCGTCGACGATCAAAACCGGCCGATGTTCGACGTCGGCAGCGCCCTGGTAAAGCCCTATATGCACGACATCCTGCGCGAGATCGGCAGCGCGCTGAACGGCGTGGAAAACAAGATCAGCCTGGACGGCCACACCGACCGTTCGCCGTATGGCAACGGCGAACGTGGCTACAGCAACTGGGAGTTGTCGGCCGACCGCGCCAACTCGTCCCGGCGCGAGCTGGCGGCCGCGGGCATGCCCGACGACAAGCTGGCCCGCGTGACCGGCATGGCGTCCAGCAGCCTGATGGACGTGCAAAACCCGCTTAGTCCAGGCAACCGCCGCATCAGCATTCTGGTCATGACGCGCGAGGCCGAGGAGCGCTTGCTGGGTAGCGCACGCAGCGCCGTTGCCCCCAACGCCGAGGCCAGCGCGGCCAGAAGCAACACGGTGGCCATCAACCGTTAAGGCAGGCAAAGCTCGCCGCTGTCGTCTTGCATAATGCGGCCTCCGCTTATCGCAAAAGAATTGAAACTCCCATGGCAAATGAGCTTCGCTTCCTGGTAGTCGACGACTTTTCGACGATGCGCAGAATCGTATGCAATTTGCTCAAGGAAAGCGGATTTACCGAGATGGAAGAAGCCGAAGACGGCACCGCCGCATTGATCAAGTTGCGGGCCAGCAAATTCGACTTTGTCGTGAGCGACATCAACATGCCCAATGTCAACGGCCTGGAGTTGCTCGGAGAGATGAAAAAGGACATCAAGCTGCGGCACATACCGGTACTCATGGTCACCGCCGAAGCGCGCAAGGAAGACATCCTGCTGGCTGCGCAACTGGGTGCCGCGGGTTATGTGGTCAAGCCGTTTACCAAGGCGATTCTGGAAGACAAGGTGGTCTTCATCCTGAAGAAGCTCGGGTTGCAGCAGTAGAAGCAAGAATCCATCGGGTTCAGCATCGGCGGTATGTTCGCGAGGCCCGCGCGCTGAAAGCAAACGCCCGGCAACGCATTGGCGCGTTACAGCCGACTTTCCGAAAGTGAAGGGTCAACCCCGGTCTTATCGGACTTTAGTTTGCGTGCGGCGTCGTGACAATCACGGGAACCCAACTCGCCCTACGTCATGCAATCGAACAGCCAGGATCGCAACCTGCCGGCCTCGGAGCGCCGGCTCAAGCGTGCCGCGCAAGACGGGCAGGTAACGCGTTCGCGCGATCTGTCGAACCTGGCCGTGCTGGGTGCCGGCGCGTTGGCTCTGCTGGCGTTGGCGCCTTACATGTTCGATCGCCTGAAAGTCAGCGTGTCGCAACAGCTCAAGTTCGACGCGGTGGCGATCGTCAATCCCGAAATCATGCTCACGCGGCTACAGGAAATGACTGTCATCGGGCTGCTCGGATGCACGCTATTCGCCGGCATCGTGATGCTTGCGGCGATCCTCAGTTCGGTTGCCGTCGGAGGCTGGGTCAACAGCCTCAAACCGGTACTGCCCGACCTGAGCCGGCTCGACCCGATAGCCGGTTTGGGTCGGCTTTTTACCAAGGACAAACTGGCCGAAGTTGGCAAGATGTTGCTGATCGTGATCGTGTTGGGCGCAATTGGCACGGTCTACCTGACATCCACCGCGCAGTCGGTGGTGGCGCTGATCATGCAGCCCTCGGTGGCGGCCATGGCGTACCTGAACCAGTGGCTGACCGCCGGCATGGGTTTGCTGCTGACGATCGTGTTGCTGGTCGCGATGATCGATGTGCCGCTGCAAAAATTCCTGCACAAGTCGCGCCTCAAGATGTCGCACCAGGAAGTCCGGCAGGAACACAAGGAGTCGGAGGGCAACCCGCTCGTCAAGGGCAAGCAACGCGCGCGCCAGCGCGAAATGTCGCAAAGCAACAGCATCACGGCGGTACCCAGAGCCGACTTCGTGGTCATGAACCCGACCCACTTCGCGGTGGCGATCCGTTACGACGAGGCGACCATGCGGGCACCCCAGGTGATATCCCGCGGCGCCGACCTGCTGGCCCTGAAGATCCGGGACATCGCGCGCTCCAACGCTATTCCCGTGTTGCAGTCCCCAATGCTCGCGCGTGCGCTGTACGCGCACGCGGAGCTTGGGAAGGACATACCCAGTGGCTTGTACACCGCCGTGGCGCAGGTACTGGCCTACGTGTATCGCCTCAAGGCCGCGCTCAAGGGCGACGATGCCATGCCAGGCGAGCCGCCTGAACCGCAAGTACCGGCCGACCTCGACCCGCAGGCCAAGACCATCGCAAGTCTGATCTTGACATGACGCCACAGCTTAAAACCTTGCAGCGCTGGGTCGGCTCCAACGCTGCTTTCGCGCAAGGCGCCGCGGCACCCATGCTGGTGGTGGCCATTCTGTCGATGATGGTGCTGCCGCTGCCGCCGATATTGCTGGATGTATTTTTCACCATCAACATAGCGGTTGCGCTGATGGTCATGATGGTAGCGGCGTATATGCTGCGACCGCTCGACTTTGCCGCCTTTCCGGCGGTGCTGTTGCTGACCACCCTGATGCGCCTGTCGCTCAACGTGGCCTCGACCCGCGTGGTGCTGCTGGAAGGCCATACCGGTCCCGGCGCGGCCGGCGCTGTGATCGAAGCTTTTGGCCACTTCCTGATCGGCGGCAATTTCGCGGTCGGCCTGATCGTGTTCTCGATTTTGGTGGTGATCAACTTCGTGGTGGTGACCAAGGGCGCGGAACGTATCGCCGAGGTGTCGGCGCGTTTTGCACTGGACGCGATGCCGGGCAAGCAGATGGCGGTGGACGCCGACCTTAACGCCGGCACCATCGACGAAAAAGAAGCCAAACGCCGACGCTCGGAAGTGGCCGAGGAAGCCGACTTTTTCGGCTCCATGGACGGCGCCTCGAAGTTCGTGCGCGGCGATGCGGTGGCCGGCATCCTGATTTTGCTGATCAACATCTTCGGCGGCTTCGCGGTGGGCGTGTTGCAGCACGGGCTGAGCGCGTCGCAGGCGGCCGACACCTACATCCTGCTGGCAGTGGGCGATGCGCTGGTGGCCCAGGTGCCGGGCCTGCTGATCTCGGTGGCGGCCGCCATGGTGGTTTCGCGCGTCGGCAAGGACCACGACCTGGGGCGCCAGATCGTGCGCCAGATGTTCGTCTCGCCTAAGGTGCTGGGCATCTGCGCCACCATCATGGGCGTGCTGGGTGTGATACCCGGCATGCCGCACACGGTGTTTTTGGGTATTGCCATCGTCATCGGTTACGGTGCATGGCTGCTGGCCCATCAGCCGGTGCCGACTGACGCCCCGGTCGTGGAACCGCCAGCCGCTACCGACGGCGAAGCCAGCTGGGACGATTTGCAGCCGGTAGACCAGCTTGGGCTGGAACTCGGTTACCGGCTGATTGCGCTGGTCGACAAAAACCGCCAGGGTGACCTGCTCAACCGCATCAAGGGCGTGCGGCGCAAGTTCGCGCAGGAGGTCGGTTTCCTGCCGCCGGCGGTGCATGTACGCGACAACCTGGAGCTAAAACCCAGCGGTTACCGCATCACGCTGCGCGGCGTGGTGGTCGGCGAAGGCGAAGCCTTTCCCGGCATGTTCCTGGCCATCAATCCGGGCGGTATCACCACACCGCTGATCGGCACGCCCACCACCGATCCCGCATTCGGTTTGCCGGCCCACTGGATCGACGAACGCCAGAAAGAAGCCGCCCAAATGGCCGGGTTTACGGTGGTTGATTCAGAGACCGTGATGGCCACGCATTTGTCACACTTGATGCAGGTTCAGGCGTCCCGATTGTTGAGCCGTACCGAGACCCAGCAACTGGTGGATCACGTCAGCCGGCTGGCGCCCAAATTGATCGAGGAAGTGGTTCCCAAGATGGTGTCCATCGCCGTGTTCCAGAAGGTGTTGCAGCTGCTGCTCGACGAGTCGGTGCATATCCGCGACATCCGCACCATCGTCGAATCGCTGGCCGAACATGCGCTTGCCACCACCGACCCGGTCGAGCTGGCCAAAAAAATTCGTGTCGCGCTGTCGCCGGCGATCGTGCAGCAAATTTACGGACCGGTTCGCGAGCTCAATGTGATTGCCATCGACCCGGCACTGGAACGCCTGCTGGTACAGGCGCTGGGGGGCCCCTCCGGGCCCGCTCTTGACCCCGGCGTTGCCGAAATGTTTACCCGCACCGCGGCCGAGGTCGCGCTCAAGCAGGAAGAAATAGGCGTGCCGCCCTGCTTGCTGGTGCCCGACCAGATCCGGGGTGCCATTGCACGCCTGGTGCGCCGCGTCGCGCCGCGTCTGCAAGTGTTGGCGCATAGCGAAATTCCCGAAACCCACACCATCCGCATCGGACCCATTCTTCGAGGTGCAGCAGCATGAACATTCAACGGTTTACCGGCGCGACGTCGCGCGAGGCGCTGGCCAAGGCGCGTATGGCTTTCGGCGAAGGCACATTGATCCTGTCGAACCGTCCCACCGCGCTCGGGGTGGAGGTCATGGCCACCGCGGAGGACCCGCTGTCCCATCTGGACCCGCGCGCGCCCGCGCCCGCTGCCGCCGCTCCGGCCAGGGTGCGTGTGCCCCAGCGTCCGGTGCCCGTGATGACGGCCATGGTAGCGCCCGCCTCGCAGCAGCAGGTGGAGGACGACACGGCCCAGCTCGCGATGAGCACGCTGTCGTTCCAGGACTATGTGCGTGAACGCATGTTGCGCCGCCGCCAGACCGAAACTCCGGCGCGCATCGATGAAGTAGCGGTGCGTCCCGCGGCCGACCCGGCCCCCTACCGGCAAAATGCCGCGCCGGCCAAGGCCCCATCCATGCTGACCCAGCCGATCGAGTACGCCGCAAGACCGGTACCAGCCGCCGTGCCGGTGCCAGCCAGCGCTTCGGCTCGCAGCATTGCGGACGAACTGCAGTCGATGCGCGACCTGATCGAAGACCGCTTCAATACCTTTGCCTGGCTTGGCCAGGCGCGGCAACATCCGATCCAGTCCAACCTGATGCTCAAGCTGTTGCGCGCCGGATATTCGCCCATGCTCGCGCGCGCCATTCTGGAGCGCATGCCCGAACCACTGGGGGCGCCCGAGTCGATGCAGTGGATGATGGACGCGATCGAACGTAATCTGAAAACCACCTCCCCGACCCAGGCCATTTATGACGAAGGTGGTTGTTATGCGCTGGTCGGCGCCACCGGCGTCGGCAAGACCACGACGGTTGCCAAACTTGCCGGCCTGTGTGCCGCTACCCACGACGCGGCCAGTGTCGGCATGGTCACGCTGGATACGCGCAGGGTCGGCGCCCACGAGCAGTTGCGCGAACATGGCCGGGCCCTGGGCATCGTGGCGCACCTGGCGCACGACCGCGCCGCGCTGCAGGATCTGCTGGGACTGCTTGCCAACAAGAAAGTGGTGTTGATCGACACCACCGGCCTGGTGCCGCGTGACCCCCACAAGGACGAGTCGCTCGACGTGCTCGATTTACCGGGCGTCAAACGCCTGCTGGTGCTGAATGCCGGCGCGCATGGCGACACGCTCGATGAGGTCGTGAGCGCTTTCAAGTCAGGCGGGGTCCAGCAGGCCGTGTTGTCCAAGATCGACGAAGCGGTCAAGCTCGGGCCAGCGCTGGATGTGGCGATCCGCCACCAGCTGCTGCTACGCGGCGTCACCACCGGGCAGAAGGTACCGCAGGATTGGGACAACGCCGACGCGCGCGAACTGGTGCGCCGGTCGATGAGCACCATCGGCAAATCAGCCTTCGATCCCAAGCCTGCGGACCTGGGCTTCTTCTTCATGCAGCCGGATCAGCGGCCCCAAGCGCTGGGGCGTCTGCATGCCTGATTTCCGCGTCCGGCCGCGCTCGATGTGCGTTAACGCTTACTCGGCTACCATCATGCCGCGCCTCGAAGCCCGGCCGGTTGGTCGTAGCGGGTGGGTGGGGAGTCATTGATGTACACCGCCAAGGGCCAGCTCGACCGCAACGCCCTGATCCGCCAGTACCAGCCGCTGGTGCGCAAACTGGCGCATCACATGATGGCCAAACTGCCCGCCAGCGTGCAGGTGGACGACCTGATACAGGTCGGACTGATCGGTTTGTCGGAAGCTCTGTCGCGTTACGAAGTAGCCCAGGGCGTGCAGTTCGAGACCTTTGCCACGCAGCGCATTCGCGGCGCGATGATCGACGAATTGCGCGAGAACGATTGGATGTCGCGCGGCTCGCGCAAGAGCCAGAAAGACATCGAACAGGCGATGCGCCGGCTGGAGCACCAGCTGGGGCGCAGCCCGCTGGAGTCCGAGATCGCGGCCGAACTCGGCATGTCTCTGGCCGACTACCAGACCTTGCTGGGCAAGGTACGCGGCACCCAGCTGGTCTACCTGGAAGACATGGCGCAGCACGGCGAAGGTGAAGAGGGTTTCCTGGAACGCCACGACACCGAAGATGCCAGTGGCGACCCGATGCAGGTGCTGCGCGATCAGCGTCTGCGCCAGTCGCTGGTGGGCGCGATCAAGGCGTTGCCCGAACGCGAGCAATTCGTCATGAGCATGTATTACGAACAGGACATGAACCTGAAGGAAATCGCCGCCGTGCTGGGCGTCACCGAGTCGCGTGTGTGCCAATTGCACAGCCAGTCGATTGCGCGGCTGCGGGCGAAGATGCGCGCGCATTGAAGACAGCCGGCTCGAAGCTCCGATCTATCAGTAGGCCGGATGGCAGTTGAGGGCGAGCGTCAGAACCTTTGCGGGCTCCGCTGTTTTGTTATTTCGGAATAACGAAACAAATCTGAAGCAATTGCTAATCCGTTGATAATTTCGGAATAGCGAAACTATTTTGTTTTAGCTTTATTTAACCTAGATTCCGCAGTTGACGTTATGAAAGTTGCTAAAAGCGTTGTTGCAATTGAGCATTTCCGGGAGTGCCAAGTCACCAATTTGGAACTGCGGCGCAGCACCTTGAATCGGCTTGAAAGCCCCGCCAGTGTTGGCTTCTC
>JANYBQ010000093.1 GCA_025360705.1 Betaproteobacteria bacterium
CGAGCCTCCCAGCCACAGGCAACCGTCCGGTTTGAGGGCGTTGTGCAAGGTCGGCATGATGCGTTGCTGCAACACGGGCTCCAGATAGATAAGCAGGTTGCGGCAGCTGATCAGGTCGATACGGGAGAAGGGCGGATCGGCCAGCACGTTGTGTCGGGAGAAGATGCAGGCGTCGCGAATCGTCTTGCTGATCCGGTATTGGCCGTCCACCTCGGTAAAGAACCGCCGCAGACGGTCGGGCGAGACATCCAGCGCGATGTCCATCGGATAGACGCCGGCACGGGCCTTCTCGATCCCCGAGGCGTTCAGATCGCTGGCGAACAGCTGCAGCGGCGTGGAGCTGCCCGCCGCCTCGGCAGCCTCGGTGAATGCGATGGCCAGCGAGTACGCCTCCTGCCCAGTCGAGCAGCCGAGCGTCCACAGCCGCATCGGCTCGTGGCGAGACCGGTCTTTGAGCAGGCGCGGGAACACCTGGCTCTTGAGCGCCTCGAACGACTCTTTGTCGCGGAAAAAGCTGGTCACGCTGATCAGGATGTCCTGGTAAAGCGCCTCCACTTCCGCTGGTGTCTGGCGCAGGTATTGCACATACGCGGGCAGCGTTTTCATTTTCTTAAAAACCATGCGGCGAGTGACGCGGCGGTACAGGGTGTTGAACTTGTATCCGGTGAAATCGACGCCAGTGGCGTGGTGCAGCACCTGAATCAACTGGGCCAGGTTGAACTTGTCGTCGGTCTCGCGGGCCTGCGCCCGCGTCCCCGTGTACGGGTGCCGGCCGATGCGAACGAGCTCGCGGGCGATCTCGTGCGGCGGCAACACGAAGTCCACGCAGCCGGAGGCGATGGCGCTGTGCGGCATGCCCTCGTGCTGGGCCGTGGCGTCTTGCGCGAAGGTGATGTGCCGCCTTCGGCCTTGATCGCTTGCAGCCCGAGCGTGCCGTCCGTGACGGTGCCGGACAGGACCACGCCGATGGCCTGGTGCCGCCATTCCTGGGCAAGCGAACGAAAGAATTCATCGATCGGTCGGTGGACGCCACCTTGGCGCGGTAACAGTTGCAACGCGTCTAAGGTGATGACCATGCTGCGGTCGGGCGGGATTATGTAGACGTGGTTCGGTTCGACCGTCGGCTCGTCGCGAACCTCCATGACCGGCATTTTTGTCGCCCGCGACAGGATCTCCGCCAGGGCGCTTGGGTGCGACGGCGCCAGGTGCTGCACCAGCACGAACGCCATCCCGGTGTCGGTCGGCAGCGCCTCCAGCAGCTGCTTGAACGCTTCCAGCCCACCGGCCGAAGCGCCGACGCCGACGATAGTGAACGACGCGCCCGCTTCCGGTTCGTCGCGTTCGTCAACGACATTGTCGGCCTCGACCAGCGGCGATGGCGCGCTGGGTAGATCGCTTTTTTTGTTCATCGGTATTTGGGGCGCACAAACCGCTATGCTACATCCCCAGTTCAGGAGCTGACCTGCGATGCTCGCGGATCATTCAAGGGCTGTTGGGACCTGCTCTGCGCGTCGCCAAAACCACCGCCACCCGGCGTATGAATTTCGAACACGTCGCCAGGCGCCATCTGCGTCTGGCCAATATGGCCCAATTCTTCTACCGCGCCGTCGCTGCGCAGCACCCGGTTGATGCCAAGCGCGCCGGCCTGTCCACCGGCCATGCCGAACGCCGGTACCTTGCGTCCATTGGACAGGATGCTGGCCGTCATGGCTTCCAGAAAACGAACCCGGCGTATACCACCATCGCCGCCGTGCCACCGGCCCGCGCCTCCCGAGCCACGGCGAATCTCATAACTTTCCAGCCGCACCGGGTAACGAAATTCCAGCACTTCCGGGTCGGTCATGCGCGAGTTGGTCATATGCGTCTGAACCACGCTGGTGCCATCAAAGCCATCCCCCGCGCCCGAGCCGCCGGAGATGGTTTCGTAATACTGGTAGCGCGTATTGCCGAAGGTGAAGTTATTCATCGTGCATTGGCTCGCCGCCATGACGCCCAGCGCGCCAAACAAGGCATTGGTGATGCAGGTCGAGGTCTCCACATTACCGGCAACCACCGACGCCGGCGGATCGGGGTTGAGCATGGACCCGGGAGGAATGATGACCTTGATCGGCTTGAGGCAACCGGCGTTCAGCGGTATGTCGTCGTCCACCAAGGTGCGGAACACATACAACACGGCCGCCATACAGACCGCGGTCGGCGCGTTGAAGTTGTTTATTTGCTGCGCCGAGGTACCCGTGAAATCGACCTCTGCGCTACGCGCCGCCGTGTCGACACGGATCGCAACCTGTATCCGTGCGCCATTGTCCAGCGGCAGAGTGAATTGCCCGTCCCTGAGCCGCGTAATCACACGGCGCACCGACTCCTCGGCGTTGTCCTGCACATGGACCATATAGGCCTGCACCACGCCGAGCCCGAAGTGGTCCACCATCTTATGCAGTTCCTGCACGCCCTTTTCATTGGCGGCAATCTGCGCGCGCAAATCCGCCATGTTCTGTTGCGGGTTGCGACTGGGGTGTTCCCCGCTTTGCAGCAGCGCCAGCATGAAAGCCTCCTGCAACACGCCCTGGTCCACCAGCTTGATGTTGTCGATCTGAACACCCTCTTCTTCGATGCGCGTTGAGAACGGCGGCATGGACCCCGGCGTAATACCGCCAACGTCGGCGTGGTGGCCACGACTGCCGACATAGAACATGGGAGCGTTGGTTCGGCATGCGCTCGCCGAAGCGCTCGTAACGTATTCGACAGGCTCAGACCGAACGGAATCGCTCCGTTGCGAGGCACTGCCCAGGTACACCGGAGTGATAACCGTGATGTCCGGCAAATGCGTGCCACCGTGGTAAGGGTCGTTCAGCACGAACACGTCACCGGCTTGCATCGCGCCCGCGTTTTCGCGGATCACGGTCTTGATGCTTTCGCCCATCGATCCCAGGTGCACCGGCATATGCGGCGCATTGGCGATCAGGTTGCCCTTCGCATCGAACAGCGCACAACTGAAGTCCAGCCGCTCCTTGATGTTGACCGAGTAGGCGGTGTTCTGCAATTGCAGGCCCATCTGCTCGGCGATATTCATGAACAGGTTGTTGAATACTTCCAGCAATACCGGGTCCACCGTGGTGCCGGCCGCATGCTGAATCGCGCGTGGCGTGCGCCGCTCCAGCACCAGATGGTCGAGCGCTGTGAGGCTAGCCTGCCAACCGGGCTCCACCACGGTGGTGGCATTTTTTTCGGCAATGATGGCAGGACCCGCCACCAGGTCTCCACTGCGCAGATCTTCGCGAACCACCAGCGCTGCTGCATGCCATTGCCCGCCAGAATACAGGCGCACGGTTTCGCGTCGCGGTACTTCACGCCTCGGATGCTCAATGTGACGCGGCTCCAGGGGCACTTCGCCCGCAATCACGGCTTCGACCGACCCCGCTTCCACGATCATGCCTTTGCCTTGCATCAGGAATGCAAAACGTTGCCGATAAGCGTCTTCGAAACCCGCCTGGATCCGGTCTACCGCGTGCTGCAACTCCACCGCCGTTGAACCGGTGGGTGCATCGGGTCGCGGATACCGCACCAGCAACGCCGAATCGCTACCGTCGTAACGCACATGGACGCGCCGGCGCACCGTGATGCGGGCCGGGGTTGCCTGCTGCCGCGCAAGCTCGTTTTGCGCAGTGGCTGCCAGAGCGTCCAGCATGTTATTTATTTCGGGCAACGTTGCTGCGTCCAGCTTGCGTTCCACCGCCTGCTCGCGGATCACGGTCTGGTCCGCCAGACCCATGCCGTAGGCGCTCAGTACCCCGGCCAGCGGATGGACCAGCACTCGGGTCATGCCCAAAGCATCGGCCACCATGCAGGCGTGCTGGCCGCCGGCTCCGCCAAAACACTGCAGTGTGTAGCGGGTGACGTCGTAACCGCGCGCGACCGAAATCTTCTTGATCGCATTCGCCATTTGTTGCACCGCGATGCGGATAAAACCTTCGGCCGTGTCCTCGGCGCTCAGGCCGGTTTGCAACGCCAACGCAGCAAATTTATCCCGCACCACATCGCCGTCGAGCGCCTCATCCGCAGCGGGACCGAACACTTTGGGAAAGTAATGCGGCTGTAGCTTACCAAGCATCAGGTTGGCGTCGGTTACCGCCAACGGACCGCCCCGGCGGTAACTGGCTGGACCGGGGTTCGCCGCGGCACTTTGCGGGCCGACCCGAAAACGCGCCCCGTCGAACGCCAGAATCGAGCCGCCACCGGCCGCTACGGTATGGATACTCAGCATCGGTGCACGCATGCGAACGCCAGCCACCTGGGTCTCAAACTCGCGCTCGAACTCACCCGCGTAATGCGACACATCGGTGGACGTACCACCCATGTCAAAGCCAATTACCTTCACGGCACCGGCCTTGCCGGGCGAAGACTCCGCGAAGGCAAGCTCCGCCGTACGGGCCATGCCCACGATGCCCCCCGCCGGCCCGCTCAAAATCGCGTCCTTGCCTTGAAAGGCGCGGGCATCGGTCAAGCCACCGGACGATTGCATGAAGAAAAGTTTTACGCCGGGTAAGTCGGCCGCGACCTGCTCCACGTAACGCCGCAGGATCGGCGACAGGTAGGCGTCCACCACGGTCGTGTCGCCCCGACTCACGAACTTCATCATCGGGCTGGTTTCGTGGGAGGTGCTGATCTGGGTGAAACCGGCTTCCAGCGCAACACGCCTGGCCGCCTGTTCGTGCGCCGTGTACCGGTAGCCGTGCATGAATACGATGGCCACGCCACGCAGCCCAGATCGAAACTGCGCTACGAGTTCTTCCCTTAAAGCGCCCTCGTCAAGCGGCTCGATCACCTGGCCATGGGCCCCAACACGCTCGCGCGCCTCGACTACGGCGCTATACAACAACTCGGGCAACACAATGCGGCGATCGAACAGGCGCGGACGGTTCTGGTACGCGATCCGCAACGCGTCGCGAAATCCCCGTGTGGTCACCAGCAGCGTCGGCTCTCCCTTGCGCTCCAGCAAGGCATTGGTAGCCACCGTCGTACCCATCTTCACGCACTCCACCCGTGCGGGTGTCACGGGCTCACCGGATTTCAAACCGAGCAAATACCGGATACCCGCAACCGCCGCATCCCGGTACTGCTCGGGGTTGTCGCTCAGCAGCTTGTGGGTCACCAGCACGCCATCCGGACGTTTGCCCACCACGTCGGTGAAGGTGCCGCCGCGGTCGATCCAGAATTGCCAGCGCTGGTTGCCGGGAGCGAAAGCGTCAGGTTGCGTCTGCATGGTTGCGGGCATCTTCATTCAAAGGGATGTGGCTGCACGCGCTGCCTGGTCGTACAGGCCCGACATGGTGCGCAAAGTTCGCGCCACATCACCAATATCGTCGTTCATCTCGGCGTCCAGGCTATCGATAAGGCACTCCTCGCGCACTTCGCGGTATTTCTCGATCACCGCGTCTCCTTGCGTGGTCGGCGTGTACAGGACTTCCTTGCCCTGCTTCTCCGTCTGTACCAGCTCCGCAGCAACCAGTTTCTTGAGCGAATAGGCCACCACATGGGTGTCTTCGTAGTTCAACACAAAACAGATGTCGGCCAGCTTCTTGTTACGCGCCCGGTGGTTCACATGGTGCAGGATCAATACGTCGGTAATGGTCAAGTCCGGCACACCGGCCGCCGCCATGCACCGCACCGCCCAACGGGAGAAGGCATTCCAGGCCACGATCATGCCGAACTCGAATTCCGATGCTTCCTTGCTGCGCGGGGAGACCAGATGGGAGGACGAAACTATCGGCCGTGGCGCTGACTTGGCTGGTTTGGTGGAGGGTGTCTTGCGCATGGCGGATTTCCCGGATTTAACTATAAATTATTGATGATTTATTGACACTTTACAAAAGTATCCGATAAACTTCAAGCATTTCCGCGTTCTCCCGCTGCGAAAGTCCGGGCAAATAGTCGCTGGCCCGGGCCCGAACAGGCAGCGGTTCATAGGCGGATCGAGACGATCTTCCGAAGCAGGAGTTGTAAATGAAACCAATGATCAAACGTCCTGACGCTCCTGCAGCGCATTCATGCTGACCATGGCTGCCGGTCACCCGCGGGAGTCTCTCGCCTCCGCGATGGCGCTGATTGCCCGTGACGTGGAGACTGCCATCGCCGATCTTGGCCTCATGATCGGCGTCGATACCTCCTTCCCGCCGGGGAAAAGCTACGACGCATTTGCCGATGTGATGGAACTCCTGGTCCGGCCGCTCGGCTTCGAGTCCGAACGCGTCGTGGTACCGGAAGAGCTCTGGCATGTACCGGGTGGTCCGGCCTTTGGACGGCGCACCAATGTCCTGGCGACACGGCGCAGCGGCAAGCCCGTATGTGGCCTTTATTTCCATGTCGACACGGTGCCTGCAGCACCGGGCTGGCAACAGGACCCGCTGCGACTGACACGCGACGGTGAGCGCCTAGTCGGACTGGGTGCCGCCGACATGAAAGGCTCGATCGCCGCCGTCCTGCTGGCGCTGCGTGCGGCCGCCGCCAGTGGCATCACGTTGGCCTACGATCCCATGCTGCTGTTGTGCACGGACGAAGAAGGCGGCCTTTACCCCGGCGTGCGTTACCTCGCCGAACAAGGCCGGCTCGAAGGCCATATCGTCAATTTCAACGGCAGCGCCGACGCGCGCATCTGGGCCGGCTGTTTTGGCCTGTTCAATCTGCTCATCAAGGTGCGTGGACAGACCGTTCATGCGGGCGAAGGCAACCGTACCGGCGCGGGACTCAATGCCGTTGAAGGCGCTTTGCCATTGCTGCAAGCCCTGAACGGCATGAAAGCCCGGGTCGCGCAACGAATATCCGCGTTGCCACCACCGCCGCACGCCAGCGGGCCGCTCGCATCCCAACTCAGCATTGCAGCGGTACACGGCGGCATGTGCGGTGGGCAAGTTCCTTCCCTGCTGGAGATAACGATTTGCAGGCGGTATGCGCCTGAAGAACGTTTCGAGGATGCGCTTGAAGAAATCCAGTCGCTGGTTCGCGATGTCATGGCACAGGAGCCACGACTTTCGGTCGAGACCGCTTTAATAGGCCACCTGGTTCCGACCCAGGACCCAGGCGGACCGCACTGGCCCCGCTGGCAACAGGCTTTCGGTCACGGCTTCGGTTACGCGCAAGAGGATTTCCGGAAATGGGGAGCGGCCAGTTGCTCCGATTTCGGTTACGTCCAGCGCAGTGGCATGCAGGAGGTGCTGCTCGGCGGCCTCGGCCGACCGAACCGCAATATTCACTCGCCTGGCGAACACACGACAACAGCAGACATCGTTTCACTGGCACGTACTGTGCTTGCATACCTGGCTGCCGATTTCATGCCAGAACTCATTCCCGAAAAAACCTGTTTTTAACCCTGAAAGAACGATCCATGTTGAGCTTAGACCGTCGTCGTTTTCTGGCTGCTTCCGCTGGTTTCGGAAGCCTCGCCATGGCCGCATTCGATACCCAGGCCCAAACACCGCGCAAGGGCGGTGTACTGCGCATCAGTGTCGACCAGGCAGTCGCCAAACTGAACCCGCTTGCGACCCGGGTGAACCCCGAATACATGGTCTCCGAACTGCTTTATTCGGCTCTGACTCGTCTTCGGGTGGACATGAGCGTCGAGCCGGATCTGGCCCTGTCGTGGAGCAGCTCTCCCGACCTGCTGGAATGGACTTTCGTACTACGCCAAGGGGTCGCCTTCCATGATGGAAGCCCCTGTACCGCCAATGATGTGGTGGCCACTTTCGAAGCCATCTTGGACCCTAAAACCGCCTCCCCCGCGCGGCAGAACGTCGGCCCGATTGCCAAGGTCACGGCCAAGAACGACAACGCGGTGGTCTTTACGCTATCGGCGCCTTTCGCCGACCTGCCCGTCACGCTCGCCTACACCAACGCCAAGGTGGTTCCGGCGTCTGTGATCAAGTCGGGGCTCGCGAAGCTCGACAGCACGGCGATGGGGACCGGCCCCTTCAAGCTGGTCTCCTATGAAGGAGACCGGAAAATTGTCGTGACGCGCAACGAGGCGTATTACGACAAGGCGCGCCCCTATCTCGACCGCATCGAAATCGTGGTCTACCCGGACAGCACGGCCGAAGGCTCGGCGCTGATATCGGGCGACACCGACATGATTTCCACGTTGCCGCCAACGGAGTTTGCACGCCTGCAAAAGGCCAGGGGCGTCAAGGCCCTGCGCGTACCTTCGGGTCAGTTTTGCAACGTCAACTTCGGCTGCGACCAGAAACCGTTCAACGACGTGCGCGTGCGTCAGGCGTTGGCGTTGACGATAGACCGCGCCGCGATGGTCGACTTCGTCTCGGAGGGCTATGGAACTCCGGGCAACGACACGCCGATGAATTCAGCCTATCGCTACTACACGGCCCAGGCACTGAAGAAGCCCGACATCCCCAAGGCCAAGGCCCTGCTGGCGGCGGCAGGTTACCCGAACGGCTTGGACGCGACCATGATCGCGTCCGACCGTCCACCGGTGCGAACGCAGCTTGCGGTTGCGATGCGCGAAATGGCAAAACCGTCCGGCTTTCGCATCAATGTGGAGACCATGCCGCATGCGACCTATCTGGACCAAGTCTGGAAAAAGGGTCCGTTCTATGTAGGGTTTTACAACATGCAGGCGACGGCGGACGCCATCTTCGCGCTGCTCTACACCTCGGATTCGGCCTGGAATGAAACGCGCTGGAACAATGCCGCCTTCGACAAGGCCGTCCACGCGGCGCGTGCCACGGTGGATGAAACGAAACGCCGGGCCCTCTACGCCGAAGCGCAGAAATTGATGTACATCGAAACCCCGTCCATCATTCCGATCTTCTTCGATCTGCTGGCGGCCCAGCGCGACTGGGTGCAGGGCTACCAGTTGCACCCGCGCGGGGCCGTATTCCGGCTCGATCACGTCTCGCTGGGCAGCAACGCCCCCAAGCGCGGCTGACACCAGAGCGAGCAGCAGGCGTGTCGCCGGCCTACGTTGTCAAGCGCATCGCGCTGATTGGCTACACCTTGCTCGTGGTGTCGCTGATTGTTTTTGCGATCACCCAGATTCTGCCGGCCGATGCGGCCGTGATGTTGCTGGGCGAGAACGCAACTGCCGAAGCACTGGCTGCCGTGCGCGAAAAACTGGGCCTCAATACATCGGTCTGGATTCAATACGGCCATTGGCTGGCAAACGTATTGCATGGAGACTTCGGCATCTCCATGCGCAATGGCCAGCCGGTCGGCCCGGCCATGTTCGAGGCACTCGGGCGCTCGCTGCTGCTGGCCTTGTTGGCGATCGTCCTGATGCTGATCGTGGCGGTGCCGCTTGGCATCATTGCCGCCATCCGGCGCGGCAAAACGGCGGATTTCGCGGTCAGCATTACTTCCTACGTCGGCGTTTCGCTGCCTGAATTCGTTACCTCCACGCTGCTCATCCTGGTGTTCGCCGACTGGTTGCAATGGCTGCCCGCAACCGGTTATGTTCCGCTGACCGAGAATCTTTCGAGCGGCCTGCTGCATCTGGCGTTGCCGGTCCTGACGGTCTCCATGATCCTGATCGCCCATGTGTCGCGCATGGTGCGCTCCGAGCTCGTCGATGTACTGCATTCGGATTATGTGCGCGCTGCCCGCCTCAAGGGACTGTCGGCGTCGGCTGTTCTCTTCAAACACGCATTGCGTAACGCGCTACTGCCAACCATCACCATCGTGGCACTGGATGTCGGTTATTTGCTCGGCGGGGTCATCGTGGTCGAGGAAATCTTCGCCTTGCCGGGAATCGGCCGGCAACTCATCGTGGCCGTGCAGAGCCGGGACCTGCCTTCGATCCAGGCTGGCGCGCTGATCATGGCAACCACTTATGCCGTCGCCAATTTCCTGGCCGACATGGCTTATGCGTGGCTCGACAAGAGAATCCAGTATGACTGAGCTAATGCGCCGCATGCTGCGTTCGCCGCAAGGCGCATTGGGCCTGGTGCTGGTCGGCCTGATCCTGCTGGTGGTCATCGTCGGGCCCCTGCTTGCACCCTACAACCCCGAGACTTTCGCGCCGCTGCAGCGCTACAAGGCACCCAGCGCGCAATTCCTGCTGGGTACCGACCAATATGGCCGCGACATCCTCAGCCGTCTGTTGTTCGGTGCGCGTGCAACCGTGCTGCTGGCTGTCATTGCCACGGCAATGGGTACGCTCGCGGGCGCATTGATTGGCACGACATCGGCGTATCTGGGTGGGCGCAGCGACGAGTTCATCATGCGCACCGTCGATGCGGTGCTGTCGATTCCGAGCCTGCTGATGGCCCTGTTGATCGTAACCCTGCTCGGCAAGAGCAGCCTGAATGCCCTGCTGGCCATCGCCATCGCCTTCACGCCCGGCATGGCGCGGGTGACGCGCTCGGTCGCGCTCACGGTACGCAAGCAGGACTACGTCAACGCCGCCATTGCACGCGGCGAGAGCGCGGGCTTCATTGTCTGGCGGGAGATGCTGCCAAATGTCATCTCACCCATCGTCGTCGAGATGACGGTGCGCGTCGCTTTCGCGGTGATGCTTTTCGCAACCTTGAGTTTTCTGGGGCTTGGCGCGCAGCCTCCGGCATCCGAATGGGGCTTGATGGTGGCCGAGTCGCGGCGCTTCATGCATCTGAGCCCATGGATGATTCTGTGGCCGAGTCTCGCCGTTGCTTTGGTGGCCATCGGTTTCAATCTGCTTGGCGATGGTCTGCGCGATGCGCTGAACCCGCGCACATGAGGCATCCATGAGCACCGCCGGGCCGCTCCCAAGGACGAATTCCGCCGTGCACAGCACGCAGGATTCCGGATGACGGCTATCCTCGACGTTGCCGCTTACTCGCTTGACTACGCCACGCCAAGCGGATTCGTGCGTGCGCTCGATCGGGTCACGCTCAGCATTGCCGCGGGCGAAGTTCTGGGACTGGTGGGTGAATCGGGCTCGGGCAAGACATCGCTTGCGTGGGCGATCATGCGTTACCTGCCGGCGGGCGCCAGGGAGGCCGGCCAGATAAGCCTGAAAACCAAACAGCTGACATCCGCAAGCAGCGCCGAAATCGACGCCATTCGGGGCCGCCGTATCGGCATGGTGTTCCAGGACCCCAGTACCTCGCTGAACCCGACCTTGCCGCTTGGAGAGCAGTTGGCGGAGGTGCTGGTACGCCACCGGGCGCTGACGCGTAAGCAGGCTTGGGCAGAGGGCGAAGCGATGCTGGCGCGCGTCGGACTGAAGATGCCGGCCGCCATGATGCGGCGCTATCCACACGAGGCCTCGGGTGGCGAGAAGCAGCGTGTGGTCATCGCCACCGCATTCGCTTGCCAGCCGGAATGCATGGTGTTCGACGAACCGACCACGGCGCTCGATGTGATCACGGCGCGCCAGATCCTCGATCTGTTTGCCGAGCTTCAGCAGGAGACTGGAGTAGCGTCTCTTTACATCTCGCACGATCTGGCTCTGGTCTCCAACATCTGCAACCGCGTCGCCGTCATCCACCGCGGCCGGCTGGTCGAACAGGGGCCGATCGAAAAAGTCTTTTCCGCGCCCCAGGACAACTACACGCGCATGCTGCTTGCGGCCGTGCCCAGGCCGGACCACCGTCTCGTCGCATCGACGCCGGACACCCAGGTAAAACCCCTGATCGAGGTCGAAAAGCTCAGCGTCCACTATGGCCGCAAACCCTTTCTGGCCAAGCTGCTGGGCCGCCGCAATACCCAGTTCACCGGCAATCGCGCCATCAGCCTGTCACTGCAGCCCGGCGAGATTCTGGGGATCGTAGGCGAATCGGGCTCCGGCAAATCCACGCTCGCCAGGGCATTGACCGGCCTGAACCCTTTCGAAGGACTGGTTCGTTTTGACGGCCGTCCGATCCGCGGCCTGGCCGACATGGGCCGCTCTTACCGCCGTGATGTGCAGATTATTTTCCAGCACCCGGACTCTTCTCTCAATCCACGCCAGCGCATCGGCGAGATTCTGTCGCGCCCGCTCCAGCTTTATGGCGCGCCGGGGCGCGAACCGGACAAGGCCGTCATCTCCCGGCTGCTGGAAGAAGTGCGCTTGCCGGCCAGGTATGCGCAGCGTTATCCGCATCAGTTATCGGGCGGCGAGAAGCAGCGCGTTGCGATTGCGCGCGCCTTCGCCTCAAAACCGCGACTCGTCATCTGCGACGAGATCACGTCATCGCTGGACGTCTCCATCCAGGCCTCCATTATCGAACTGCTGGTCGATCTGCAGAAGGCAAGAGGCACCGGATACCTGTTCATTACCCAC
>JANYBQ010000469.1 GCA_025360705.1 Betaproteobacteria bacterium
TCGGCCAGCAGTTCGCGCGTGATATCACGGGCTCGCGGCTGGCGGTCTTTGACGATTTGGGGCATTTGCCGCAGCAGGAGGACCCGCTGCGGACGGTGGCTGAACTCCAGAAGTTTCTGGGCTTGAGACCGCTAAACCGAGGAACTGGACCAAATGGTTGACAAGACAGCGCCAGAACTGGCGCGCGAGACGCTCAAGCTATTGATAGTCCGAAAACTGGCGCCCACGCCGGCCAATTACCAGGCGGTCTTCAACGAGATTGCTTGCCTGTCCAATGAACCACCATTTCCGGTCGAGCATTTGCGCAAAATAGCCCAGGACCTGCCCACCAGGACGCCGGGCCAGCAAAAGCAACGCAGCCTGATGGAGTATGCGGTCACGCAGCTAAGCTGGGAAGGGGTGCACAAGGCCCTGGTGGCGTATGGCGACTTCTCCCCCAGAACCGGGTCGGAAACATCGGGCTTTGGCGCGCTGGCTGGCAACGAGCCGGTCGTCCCTGTCAACGGGGCCGCCGGTCCTGCGGCCGGTATCGGCGCCCCGGCCCTGACAGCTGATTTCCTGGAACAGATCGCACGCCTGATTGAGTTTGCCCGCCCGGCGCTGGGCACCGACGACATCCGATTTACCGAACAGACGCAAGAGCTGCTTCGCACCATGCGCCAGCCCGGCGCCGACATCGTGCAGGTCAAGCAGATGCTGAGCACGTTCGGGCACCGGGTTTCGTTTGCCGCCGAAGACCAGGCCGAGATCAAGTCCACGCTGTTGCACCTGCTGCGCTTGATCATGGAGAACATCAGCGAATTGAGCCTGGACGACCGTTGGCTCAGTGGGCAGGTCGAGGCGCTTATGGCGGCAGCCACGCCACCCCTGACGTTGCGCCGGCTCGACGACGTGGAGCGCCGTCTGCGCGACGTGATGTTCAAACAGGCCGAGGCCAAAGGCCGCGCGGTCGAAGCGCAGGAAGAAATGCGCGAGATGCTGGGTACTTTTATCGAGCGTCTGTCCCTGATGACGGACTCCACCAGTGCCTATGGCGGCAAGATGGAAGAACATGCCAAGCTGATCGAGCAGGCCAAGAGTTTCGAAGAGTTGACGCCGGTGCTCAAGGAAGTGGTCAGTGCCACGCGCGGCATGGCCAGCGATTCGTTGAATGCCCGCAACGAACTGCGCGGCATGCGCGAACATGCGCAGGCGACGGAAGCGGAGATCATGAAGCTGCACCTGGAGCTGGACCGCGTAAGTGCCCAGGCGCGCCACGATCCGCTGACCGGTGCGCTAAATCGCAAGGGGCTGGACGAAGCCCTGAACCGCGAAGTGTCGAACGTGCGGCGTAAGGAAACGCCGCTGTGTATGGCGCTGCTCGACATCGACAATTTCAAGCGCATCAACGACGACTTGGGTCATATCACCGGAGATCAGGCGCTGGCCCACCTGGCGCAGGTGGCGCGCGACTGCATGCGGCCGCAGGACACGCTGGCGCGTTACGGTGGCGAAGAGTTCGTGATCCTGCTGCCCGATACGACGCTGGACCGGGGCATCGAGGCCATGACTCGTTTGCAGCGCGAGTTGACCAAGCGGTTTTTCCTTGCCGGCGTCGAAAAGATTCTGATCACGTTCAGCGCTGGCGTGGCGCAATTGGCGCCCGACGAAGACGGTGCCGGGGCCATCAAACGTGCCGACCAGGCCATGTATATGGCCAAACGGGCCGGTAAGAACCGGGTGCTCGGCGCCTGAGGACTTGTATGACGATTCTGATTCTCGGTTTGGTGATTTTTCTGGGCGTGCACTCGGTGCGTATCGTCGGTGAAGGCTGGCGCGCCCAAACCATCGGCCGCATCGGCGCGAAGCCCTGGAAGGGCGTGTATTCGATCGTCTCCATCGTTGGTTTCGGATTGATCGTCTGGGGCTTCGGTCTGGCGCGCCAGCAACCGGTGCAGCTGTGGAGCCCGCCAACGGGTATGCGCCACTTGGCCGCGCTGCTGACACTGATCGCTTTTGTGTTGCTGGCCGCGGCCTATGTGCCGGGCAACGGTATCAAGGCGCATTTGCACCATCCGATGGTGTTGGCGGTCAAGGTCTGGGCAGTGGCGCATTTGCTGACCAATGGGAACCTGGCGCACATGGTGTTGTTCGGGGCTTTCCTGGTGTGGGCGGTGTTGAATTTTTCGGCGGCGCGGCGGCGCGACCGGCAAGCCAACACGGTTTATGCGCGCGGCAAAACCCGGGCCACCGTAACGACCGTCGTTGTGGGTGTCGCGGCGTGGGCCTTGTTTGCGTTCTGGCTACACGGCTTGCTGATGGGCGTGCGGCCGCTTTGATAATCGACTTTTTACCGTATACAAGGAAACAACATGGCGCGCCCGATTCTTGACGAAGCCCATATCCATCCGGCGATCCGGGAAAAAATTTCCACGCACCAGCTGGATATCGTGCGTGAGGTGCAGGCGGCGGTTGACTCAAACACCGTGGTGGTGGTGGGCATGGCGCAAAACCCGATGCCGAAAAAGGCGCGCAAGTTGCTCGATGCCGCGTCGGTGAAGTACCACTACATGGAATACGGCAGTTATTTCAACACCTGGCGCAGACGCAATGCGCTCAAGTTGTGGACCGGCTGGCCCACGTTTCCGATGGTGTTCGTCAAAGGCACGCTGATAGGTGGCGCCGAAGATGTGGAACGGCTGCTGGTGAATGGCGAACTGAAGAAAATGCTCGGCTAAACAGCACAAGGGCCGCCATCCCAGAATGGGCGGCCCTTGGACCGAGCTTGCAGGACGTCGCCGGCGTATGCCGTGCTTACCCCTTGGCGGGTGGTTTGCCCGCCCCGCCAGGTCCACCGTGCGGGCCGCCACGGCCATGGTGCATGGTGCTGGTATCGAACACCTTTTGCTGCTCGGGACTTAATGCGGCATAGAAGGACTTGGTGGCATCGCCGCGTTTAACCATCTCGGCGTCGCGCCTGGTCTTCATCTCGTTCATCTTGTCGATGCGCTGCGGCGTGGTCAGCGCGGCCCATTCGTCCTGCATTTTTTTGCGGTTCTCGGGGTCCATGCGTGCACCCATATCCGCCGGGGGCTGCATGGCCGCCAGATAGGTCGCCCAGGCGGCCTCTTGTGTTGCGCCTAAATTTAACTTGGCTTTTAGCGCGGTGGCGCGCTTGGCCATCATTTCCTGCATCTTGGCCGGGTCCATATGGCGCTGATGCATGCTTGGTCCATCCGGCATCGAAGCGCCGGTACCCTGGGCGTATGCGGCCAGGCCAGCGGTGGCGACCAGGGCGGAGATCAACAGAGGTTTAAATACCGATTTCATGGGGAACTTCCTTTCAATGAGAAGAAGCCTGAATACGCATAGGTGGCATCAGGGTGAAAGGAAGTTTGCGCGCCGCATGTATCCGTCCCATGACGGCTTGATAACAGTTTGTAAAGTCCAGGGCGAACCCGCGTAACACGGGCGGACTACTTTTTCAGCGCTGCCGCAGCGTGCAGCAGCTGCGCCAGTGCCGGGCCATGTATCAGCTCGATCTGGTTCTCGGTGGCGAAGAGGCGTGTTTTGTGGCCTACGTCCGCCAGCGTGATGTAGACACAGTGGCTGGTGTCCTGCGACTGCCGGTCTTCGCTCAGCGCGCGCAGGGGCTCGATGCCATGGTTACCCGCCTTCCAGCGTTTGCCCGCCACCAGCGTGCGGCGTCCCGCCTTGGCCAACATCAGATCGGCAGCCCGTCCATCCAGGCGGCTGACCTGGTAGCCCTGCTGGCCATAAGCCTGCTCCAGCGCGCCCGAGAAGTCACGCCAGGACATGGCAGCCGCGCTGTGCAGTAAACGGGTGACATCTTCGTCGCTGAGAGCCTGGATCTGCTTGAAAGCGGCGATGACGCCGATGACCAGAAACGGCAGGCTGCCCAGGATGCCGAAGACCAGGTATCGATCCGGCAAGAACGCGCGCGATGCCAGCGCGATGGCCACTACAACCACAATGCTGAGCCACCAGGGCGAACGCAACAATATCGCGAACAGCGAGTTCGGAGCGATCTTCAACTTCATGCGCGGTTACCTCCGGATGGGGACTGTTTGTACCACCGGCGCCAGATGCGGCTGGGCTGGTGACGGCGCACGCTCTCAGGCCATTGCGGGATAGTCGGTGTAGCCTTTTTCCACGCC
Source organism: Betaproteobacteria bacterium (assembly GCA_025360705.1). Lineage (GTDB taxonomy): Bacteria > Pseudomonadota > Gammaproteobacteria > Burkholderiales > Burkholderiaceae_C > CAISIP01. Next base: position 4,158 of record JANYBQ010000469.1, read on the forward strand.
GCCATACAGCGTGTTTCGGTCCAGCAAGTTGAGCGGCGCTCCTTCGCGCAGCCGGCGTGGCAAGTCGGGATTGGAAATAAACAACCTTCCGAAAGCCACCAGGTCGGCGCCTTCGGCCAGCGACTGGTCCGCAAGAGGCCTGTCATACCCGTTGTTGACCATCCACGCCCCGGTACCGCCGGCAGCCCGGTAAATCTGGCGCATGGCGGCGTAATCGAACGGCTTGTCGCCTTGCGTGAAATCGCGCGGACCGCCGGTCGAACCTTCGATCAGGTGCAGATAGGCCAATTGCAAAGGCGCGAGTTGCTTGACCACATAGTCGAATAGCGGCTGGGGATTTGGGTCCGACGCGTCGTTGGCCGGTGTGACGGGCGACAGGCGGATGCCGACTTTGCCGCCGCCGATTTCCTGCACGATGGCCTGCATGACTTCGACCAGCAAGCGGGCGCGGTTCTCGACGGAACCACCATAGGCGTCGGTGCGGTGGTTGGACCCCGAGCGCAGGAACTGGTCCAGCAGATAACCGTTCGAGCCGTGCACTTCAACTCCGTCAAAGCCCGCACGGACAGAGCAGGCGGCAGCGTGGCGGTAGTCGGAAACAATCCCTGGTAGTTCGGCAAGCTGCAGCGCCCGGGGCGCGGAGGTTTCGATAAATGTAGGCACACCATCGCGGAACAACACCGTTTTGGTTTTGGCCGTGATGGCCGACGGCGCAACCGGGGCCTGGCCGCCCGGCTGCAGGGCGACGTGCGAGACGCGCCCCACATGCCAGAGCTGGA
>JANYBQ010000167.1 GCA_025360705.1 Betaproteobacteria bacterium
AGGCCATGAAGATGGAGCACCCGTCAATTGCGCCGATGGACGCGGTGGTCACGCGGGTCTGCATAGAACAGGGCGCGCAGGTGACGACCGGAAGCTTGCTGATCGAACTGACGGCGACCATCGCCACGACCTGACCGGACCGGCATCCGAATTCCCAACAGCCCCATTGCTTCACCCATCGAGATCGGAATTTTCATGACCGCCGCCCTGCTTGTCGAGCGCCCTGCCCCCGGCGTACTTCTGTTGACCTTCAACCGGCCCGAGCGCAAGAACGCCCTGGACAACGACACCACGCGCGCATTCATCGATGCGATCACCGCTTCAAACGCCGACCCCGAAACGCGTGTCATCGTGGTTACCGGTGCCGGAAAAAATTACTCCAGTGGCGGCGATCTGGAGGGCTTCCAGAATCTCGCGGCGCGCACCCACCCTCCGGTGGGCCAACGCATGATGGAAGCACTGAACGATGCGACCAAGCCCATCATCGCTGCAGTCGAGGGACTGGCGGTGGGCGGGTCCGCGACGATGCTGCTGCACTTCGACCTGGTCTATGCAGGTCGCGGCGCACGCTTTCGCCTTCCCTTTGTAAACCTGGGCACCTGTCCGGAAGGCGCCTCAAGTTATTACCTGCCGCTTTTTGCAGGGCACCACAAGGCCGCCGAATTACTGCTGCTGGGCGACTTCTTCGACGTGGACGCGGCGCGCGAAGCTGGCCTCGTCAACCAGGCAACCGCGGAAGGCGAGGCACTCAAAACCGCATTGGCCAGTGCACAAAAAATCGCCGCCAAACCCGCTGATTCGGTACGCCTTACCAAGATGCTGCTGCGTGAGGGTCATCGCGACACGGTACGCCGCGTGCTGGCGCGCGAACACGGACTGTTCACCGAACGCCTGCACAGGCCCGAAGTACAGGCCAATATCGCCGCCATGCGCGGCGCGGTCAAGGAGAAAACCTGATGTCGCTACCCGCGGCATTGCGCCGCACAATGCGCCTGCCAGTCATCGGCGCACCGATGTTCATTGTTTCCGGCCCGGAGCTGGTGATTGAACAGTGCAAGGCGGGAATCGTCGGCTCGTTTCCATCGCTGAACGCACGCCCGAGAGAGACGCTGGCCCAATGGCTTGGCGAAATCCGCTCGGCTCTGGCGCAACATGACAGCCAGCACCCCGACAGTCCGGCGGCGCCTTATGCGGTGAACCTGGTCGCGCACAAAAGCAACGGCCGGCTCGAGCATGACCTGGCCTTGTGCGTCGAGCACAAGGTGCCAATGGTGATTACCTCGCTCGGCGTGCGGCCGGAGCTTAACGACGCGATCCACGCCTATGGCGGCTTTGTGCTGCACGACGTGATTACCAACCGGCACGCCAAGAGCGCGATCGGCAAGGGCGCGGACGGCGTGATCGCCGTAGCCGCGGGTGCTGGCGGCCACGCGGGCTCGACGTCGCCGTTTGCACTGGTGCAGGAGATCCGCTCCTGGTTTTCCGGGCCGCTGGTGCTGGCCGGCGCCATCGGCAACGGGCAGGCGATTCTGGCCGCGCAGGCGATGGGTGCCGACCTCGCGTACATGGGCAGCTCTTTTATCGCAACCCGGGAAGCCAATGCGGCGCCGGCGTACAAACAGATGCTGGTCGAGAGCGCCGCCGAAGACATCATCTACACCAACTATTTTTCCGGCGTGCTGGGCAATTTCCTCAAGCCATCCCTCGTGGCGTCCGGTCTGAACCCGGACCATCTTCCGCCCAAGGATATGTCCAACCTGACCTTTGCCGCAGTGGATGAAAGCGATGGTCCGAGCCGCTGGAAAACCATCTGGGGCGCCGGACAGGGTATCGGCGCGATCAAGGGCGTGCCTTCAACCCGCGAACTGGTCGAACTCTTGCGCACGGAATACGCAAGCGCATGTTCCGACAGCCTGCGTGTCGGCCGCTTGTGGGCTGGCGAGCGCGCACTGCAGGCAGCCTGAGATGCCCCTGATCGAACCGATTGAGACGGCACAAGCAGCCGACCCACACGATCTCGCGCGCTTTCGTATCGAAGTGCGCGAGTTCCTTTCCAACCAATTGCCCGACGACATCCGCGCCGCGACACGTGACGGCGTGCCCCTGGGCAAACCCCAATCCCTGCGCTGGCATGCGATCCTGCACAAGCGCGGCTGGCTGGTGCCGCATTGGCCGGTGGATGCGGGCGGCAGGGGCTGGGATGCCATGCAGCGCATGGTGTTCGACGAGGAGATGTGTACCCACGGCGCACCGGAGTTGAACTCGATCATGTTCGACATGATCGGGCCGGTGCTGATCCGCTTCGGCAACGCGGCGCAGAAGGCCGCCTTCCTGCCGCGCATCGCGTCGGGCACGCAGTGGTGGTGCCAGGGTTATTCGGAGCCCAATGCCGGCTCCGACCTCGCCGCGCTGAGCACACGCGCAGTGCGGCGCGACAACCACTACCTTGTCAACGGCTCGAAGATCTGGACCTCGTACGCGCATCACGCCGACTGGATCTTCTGCCTGGTGCGCACCGACGTCGAGGCCAAGGCGCAGGATGGTATCTCGTTCCTGTTGATCGACATGAAGACGCCCGGCATCACGCTGCGGCCGATTCGCGGCATCCACGGTTGGGAGGGTTTCAACCAGGTGTTTTTCGACGACGTCGAAGTGCCGGCCGACAACCTTGTCGGCACCGAAAACCGTGGCTGGGCCGTGGCCAAGTCGCTGTTGGAGTTCGAGCGCCTCAAACTGGCGCGCGTAGGCGAGAACAAGCGCCGCATGGAACGCGTGCGCCAGCTGGGCTGGAGCGAGACCGAAATGGGCGTGCCTCTGATGCACAGACCATGGTTTCGCAAACGCTTCGCCGAGTTGCAAATGCGCCTGATGGCACTGGAAGCCAATGCGCTGCGTTTCGTCGAACGGGCTCAGCGCGGCGAACCGATCGGCGCGGAAGTCTCGATGCTCAAGCTGCGCGGCAGTCAGTTAATGCAGCTCTGGGAGGCTTTGAACGTCGATGCACTGGGTCCCGCGAGCTTGCCGTTCGATGCCGCGGCGATTGTCGGCAAGCCACACCGCTTGCCGGTATCCGCAATGTCCGCCACCGCGCTGCCGCGCCGCTTCCTGTCGCGCGGCTTCACGATAGCCGGTGGCTCGAGCGAGGTCCAGCGCAACATTCTGGCCAAGCAGGTGCTGGGCTTATGAGCCGCCGGGCCGTTCCCAAGGCGAATACCGCAGTGCGAAGCGCGGAGGTACACCAGTGAGCACCGCCGAGCCGTTCCCAAGGCGAGACACCGCAGCGCGAAGCGCGGAGCTTACCTTATGAGCCACGACGCTACACAGCGCATGAATCAGCGCCCGCAATGAACACTTCTTCGATGGATGACAACCAGGCAATGCTGACCGAGAGCGCGCGCAAATATGTGGAGCGCGGATACACCGCCAAGACGCGCGCCGCATCGCTGGCCGCTGCGTACGGCTGCGCCCCTGAACGCTGGCGCGAGTTCGCCGATATGGGCTGGCTGGCGCTGCCGCTGCCGGAGCCGGACGGCGGCCTCGGTGGCTCGCTGACCGACCTCTGCGTGTTGTCGGAAGAACTGGGGCGCGGGCTTGTCATCGAGCCGTGGATCGCGTGCGGCGTCATGGCGGCCTCGCTGCTGGCGCAAACCGGCAATGCCGCGCAACGCGCGCGCTGGCTCCCGGCCATTGCCGCCGGCGAAAAACGCGCGGCCTTTGCTGCCTGGGAACCTGGTAGTCGCTTCGACGCGACACAAATCCACGCGCGCGCCGAACGCACGGACGGCGCCTACTGGCTGACCGGTGCCAAGGAACTGGCAGCCGGTGCACCCGGTGCCGACCTGTTGATCGTCGCAGCACTTTGCGACCATGGCGCAGGCAATCCGCGGCCAGCCTTGTTTCTGGTGGAGCCCGGTGCGGCCGGGCTCGAAATGCGCGGCTACGCCATGGTGGACGGCCGGCATGCGGCGCACCTGCGGCTGCATCGCGTAGCGGTGCGCGCCGACGCGCGGCTGGGTGCGGATGGCGACATCGCGGCGGCCATTGGCATGGCGATCGACCGGGCCATGCTGGCCGCATGCGCCGAGACCAATGGCGCCATGGCGCGAGCGCTGGAGATCACGCTGGAATACCTCAAGACGCGCAAGCAGTTTGGCCGCGTACTCGCGGCAAACCAGGCCTTGCAGCACCGGCTGGTCGATTTGTATGTGGCGATCGAAGAGTCCCGCGTACTGGTACTGGCCGCGGCCGGCGCGTTCGCGGGCTCTGAACCGCGGCGCCAGGTCTATGTCGCCGCGGCCAAGGCCTATACCTCGCAGGCCGCGCGCCTGGTATGGGAAGAAACGGTGCAGATGCATGGCGCGCTCGGTATGACCGACGAATACCTGCTGGCCTGCTATACACGGCACCTGGCGGCGTCCCATGTTTTTTTCGGCGATGCGCAATACCATCTCGAACGGTTGGCCGAGGTCGAAGACCGACAACACACTCTGGTGTGAAAATGCAGCCACTCAATATTCAGTAAACCGGAAAGGGGTGCACCATGCGCCAGGCAGTCATCGTTTCTTATGCACGCACCGGGCTGGCCAAGGCCATGCGCGGCGGCTTCAACAACACGTCGAACATGGCCATCCTGGGCCATGCGATCGAACATGCGGTGGCACGATCCGGCGTCGATCCTGTAGAGGTCGAAGACGTCATCGCGGGTTGTGTCGCGGCATCCGGCAACGTGGCGCGCGCGGCGGCCTTGCTGGCCGGGCTGCCGGTAACGACCGCCGGAATGACGCTGCACCGTGCCTGCTCGTCGGGCCTCAACGCGATCGCCAACGCCGCGCACCATGTGGTCGAGGAAGGCGCCAGCATCGTGGTGGGCTGCGGCGTCGATTCGATCAGCTTTCAAGGCGGCGGCGGTGGTGGCCGCGACCCGCGCTTGACCGATTTGTACCCGGACTTCTGGATGCCGATGATTGCCACCGCCGACATCGTCGCGGCGCGTTACGGCATCAGTCGCGAAGCGCAGGACCAATATTCGCTCGAGTCTCAACAGCGCATGGCGGCGGCACAGCAGGCGGGCAAATTCAAGGATGAAATCATCGCGGTCAAGACACAGATGAAAGTGGTCGACAAGCTCACCAAGGCGGAGTCGCTGGTGGACATGCTGGTGGACCGCGACGAATGCAACCGGCCCGACACCACTCTTGAAGGACTGGCCAAACTTCAACCAGTCAATGGTGCCGGCAAGTACGTCACGGCCGGCAACGCCAGCCAGCTCTCCGACGGCGCGGCCGCCGCGGTGGTCATGGAAGCCAAGGAAGCCGAACGCCGCGGGCTGCAACCGCTGGGTGCGTTCAAGGGCTGGGCCGTGGCCGGATGCCAGCCCGACGAAATGGGCATCGGCCCGGTGTTCGCGATTCCACGCCTGCTCGAACGCCATGGTTTGAAGGTGCAAGACATCGACCTGTGGGAACTCAATGAAGCCTTCGCCAGCCAATGTCTGTACTGCCGCGACAAACTCGACATCGACCCGGCCCGTTACAACGTCAACGGTGGCTCGATCGCGATTGGCCATCCTTTCGGCATGACTGGTGCAAGGCTGAGTGGCCACGCGTTGCTGGAGGGCCGGCGCCGCAAGGCCAAACACGTAGTGGTCTCGATGTGCGTGGGCGGGGGCATGGGCGCGGCCGGCCTGTTCGAGGTTTTCTAAAGCACTCTTCCGTCCTTGCCGTCTACTGAGAGCGTGAGAGGCAATCCAATGCAGCCGCGCATTGGATTGCCTCTCACGCTCTGAGGGCCCCCGAGGTGGTGCAAGAAAACTTGGGGGGCGGCCCGGCGTTTTCTTGCGAGGCATGGCGGGGAACGCCAGCAGTTTCCGGCTCACAGCCTCTCGGTTTCCTCCGAGCGCGGCTGCCACCTCATGAGTTTTTTCTCGATCAGTCCCACCAGCGCGTCAAGCGCCAGTGCAAACACCGTCAACACCAGGATGCCGGCCATCACGGTGTTGATGTCGAAACTGCCTTCGGCCTGCAAGATCAGATAACCTACGCCCTGGCTGGAGCCGAGGTACTCACCCACCACCGCTCCCACGAAGGCCAGGCCAACAGAAGTGTGCAGCGAACTGAACACCCAGCTGGTGGCGCTGGGCAGATAGACACTGCGCAACAACTGGCGCTGGCTGGCGCCCAGCATACGGGCGTTTGCCAGCACGACAGGGCTGACTTCCTTCACGCCCTGGTAGACGTTGAAGAACACGATGAAAAAAACCAGCGTTACGCCCAGTGCCACCTTGCTGGCGATACCCAGACCGAACCACACGGCGAAGATCGGCGCCAGGATGATGCGCGGCATGGCGTTGAGCGCCTTGATGTAGGGCTCCAGGATGGCCGAAGCCATCGGTGACAGCGCCAGCCACAGGCCGCCGGCCAGGCCGAAGCCTGCGCCCAATACAAAAGCCAGCAGGGTCTCGATCAGCGTGACGCCGAGGTGCTGGTAAATATCGGCGGCAACCACGAACCAGGTCCATATGCGTCCTAGCACCTTGACTGGTTCGCCAAAGAAAAACGCCGCCTGACGGTCGTTCTCGAACATGAAAGGCGGGATCAATCCGGGCGTGGTCATCGCGTACCAGAACACGAACAGCGCCACCAGCAACAGCAGTTGCCAGATGCGCAGGTTGTCCTGACGGGGTTTTAGAAATTTCCACATGGCGGCGCGGCTCAGGCCGCCTTCTTCAGTTGTTGCTGGTAACCCTTCAGCACTTCCTCGCGCAGCACTGCCCATATGGCGGCATGCAATTCGACGAAGCGCGGGGTCATCTTGACTTCAGCCACATCGCGCGGACGCGCAATGTTCACATGAAACTCGCCGATCGGGTGACTTGCCGGGCCGGCGCTGAGCACCACCACGCGGTCGCTCATGGCAATCGCTTCGTCCAGGTCGTGCGTGATGAACAACACGGCTTTTTTCTTCGACTGCCAGAGTTCCAGCACCTCGTTTTCCATCAGCTGCCGGGTCTGGATGTCGAGTGCGGAAAACGGCTCGTCCATCAGGATGATGTCGGGGTCCAGCACCAGCGTCTGCGCGAGGTTGGCGCGTTTGCGCATGCCGCCCGACAGCTGGTGCGGGTAACGATCGCCGAAGGCGCCCAGCCCGACGCGGCGCAGCCAGGCGTTGGCCTGCTCGCGCGCGTCGGCGAGAGGCACGCCGCGGAATTCCAGCCCCGCCATCACATTGCCCAATGCGGTGCGCCAGGGCATCAGGCTATCGGCCTGGAACATGTAGCCGGCGCGTGTATTGATGCCCGACAGCGGCTGCCCAAATACCGTAACCGAACCGACACTCGGCTCCAGCAAACCGGCGCCGACATTGAGCAAGGTACTTTTACCGCAACCCGTGGGGCCGACCACGCTGACGAACTCGCCGGCGCCCACGGTCAGCGTGACATCGCGCACCGCCGTGTAACGCTGGCCCGGGTCGTCCTTGCTGACAAAGGTGCAGGCAACGTCGCGCAGGTCGAGTGCAGCCGCTGGCAAGCCGCTAGTCACCTCAGCCTTTGGGATATTTCGCGTTGGCCTTTTTGACGAACGCGTTGGTATAGATCGCGGTCAGATCGACCTTGTATTTGGCGACTTCCTGATCCGCGCTGGCCAGCGCACGCAAGGAAGTCGCAGGCGCCTTGTCCGGAATCATGCCGTCGGGCGAAAGCGCCTTTTGCGCCGCTACGAAAGCATCGATATACACCGCACGGTCGCCCAGCAGATAGCTCTCCGGCACGGTCTTGATGATGTCGCTGCCGGTTGCGGTCTGGATCCATTTGTCGGCGCGCACGATGGCATTGGCCAGCGCCTGAACGGTATTGGGATATTTGTCGATAAAGGTCTGCGGCGCGTACAGGCAGGCTGCGGGCATCGGGCCGCCAAAAACCTTCTCGGACTCGGCCAGGCTGCGCGTGTCGGAGATGATCTTCAGGTCGCCCGAGCGCTGCAGCAGCGTGATGACCGGGTCGAGGTTGCTCATGGCATCGATCTGCCCGGTGCGCATGGCGGCGACCGCGCCATTGCCGGTACCCACGCCAATGATGGACACATCGGTCGGTTTGAGGCCCGCCTTGGCCAGCACGAAATTGACCATCACATTGGTCGAACTACCCGGCGCCGAAACGCCGATTTTCTTGCCCTTGAGGTCGGCCACCGTCTTGTAGCTGGCCATGGTCTTCGGGTTGATGCCCAGCACGATCTGCGGCGCAGCGCCCTGCAATACGAAGGCACGCAGCGCCTGGCCTTTGACCTGCATGTTGATAGTGTGCTCGAACGCGCCCGAGACCACGTCGGCGCTGCCGCCGATCAGCGCCTGCAACGCGCGCGACCCGCCGGCAAAGTCGACGATCGTGACGTCCAGCCCTTCGACCTTGAAGTAACCCAGCTGTTCGGCAATCGTCAGCGGCAGGTAATACAACAGATTTTTACCACCCACGGCGAGTGTAAGTTTTGGTTTTTCGACGCTCTGGGCCAGCGCCAGGCCCGGCAACGCGGCAGCCGCAAGGCCACCGGCAATCAAATGTCGTCTTTGCATGTGCTTGTCTCCTGAAACGTTAAAGCGCCCTCAGCAAGTCTTGCAGTGGCGCTTGAGGAAGATTCTAACTGGCGGGTATGGTGTGAAAGCGTGAGAGGCAAGCCATTGCACCCTCTTTAAACCCTCTGAGCCCACGGCGGGACTCAGGCCCGCCGCAACTCTTCGCGAATTGCCTTGCGGATGACGCCCTCGATAGTTTCGGCCTGGATGGTCTGCCTCAACGCCTCGTTGATCAGCGTCTGATAGCCGCGCTCGCCCGCCTTGGCCTTGAAGTGCTCAATCACCGCGCCGTCGAGGAAGATGTTTACGCGCTGCTTGTTCGGTAGAACAGCGCCAGCCGGGCCACGTTTGCGGAGTACCAGCTTGCCGGCGGCAATGTCGGTATTGCGTAGCGGCATATCGTCACGCCTGTCAGCCAAGGTTTTCGCGGTAGATAGTTTGCTCATGTCGGTCTGCCTTGCGCATCGAGATGATGCGGATGTGGTCTTCGGTTTCCGCCGTCACTATCACTACAAGCGTGTCACCCAGCCGCCCCAGCGTTACGAATCGTTCCTCGCTGTAGTCGAAACGCCGATCTTCGAAAGTCACGGTTTCCGCCGACTCGATTACCTGCCCTGCGTCAGCCAGGTCCAAGTTGTGTTTCGTTAAATTACTCGCTCGCTTGGCCGGATCGAAGCTGTAGCGCATCGATTTATTGTATGCATAAGAGTGTGTATGTGCAAGATCTGCCGACTGATCCACCAACAAATCTTGTAGCAACGCGAATCATCGAAGCTCCAGCAGGTGCGCGCTGCGCAGCCCTAACGCCGATGCGCAAGTCTCGTTATGTGCGACAGCACACCGACAACGCATGCACGTAATGGCAATCTCTGTGCACGACACGCCGTACAACAGCACTTGGCTTACCCAGGATTACGTTTCGGCGCGTCGGTTCAATCTCGACTTCTGAAAGGCCTTTATGAATACCCATTCCCATCGCACCTTCCGCAACGCCCTGTACCTGACCGTTCTCGCGGCCGCATTGAGTTCGGGGCTGGCATACGCCGCGGTCAGCAACGATCCGGCCGGTACACCCGTCGTCAAGAAGACCGAACGGGTAGTTTCGGACAGCTGGATCACTACCAAGGTGAAGTCCGAAATTCTCGCCAACAGCGTCACGAAGGCTTTCAAGGTCAGCGTAAAAACACTCCATGGGGCGGTGAAACTGAATGGCAAGCTGCCGAACCAGGAAGCGGTCGACCAGGTCAAGCAAATCGCTGAAAAGGTCAAGGGCGTCAACAGCGTGGACACCTCCAAGCTCGTCGTAGCGTCCAACTAAGACAGAGGACAGCGAGCGGCAAACCAGCGGTGCCCGTCAGCGTTTCAAGGCGAGGGTGAGGCCGTCACCAATTGGCAGCAACGCCAGATCTACTCGCTGGTCGGCATGAATCTTTGCATTGAGTGCCTGAAGCGCTTGGGTATCCGCGTCGGTGCTCCCGGCTTGTGCGACCTCGCCACCCCATAGAACATTGTCAATGGCAATGACTCCCCCTGTACGAAGAAGCTGCAGGCACAACTCGTAATAGGTGTCGTATCCGGTCTTGTCCGCGTCAATGAAGGCAAAGTCATAGGTTCCGCCTTCCCCCGATGCAAGTCTGGCGCGCAGTGTTTGCTGCGCCGGCGCGACTACCAACTCGATCTTCTGCGCTACCCCGGCGGATTGCCAGTACGGCTGGCCAAGCCGTGTATCGGCGTCACTGATGTCGCATGCCAGAAGACGGCCGTCCGCCGGTAGTGCCAGTGCCGCGGTCAGGGCGCTGTATCCGGTAAAGACACCGACCTCGATCGCGCGCCTTGCGCCAATCAGGCGCAGCAGCAGCGCCAGCAATTGTCCTTGCTCGGGTGATATCTGCATGCCCGCGCGCGGCCAGGTGCGGGTTGCCTCGCGCAGCGCGGTTTGCGCGGGGTGCTCGCGCAACGAATGCGCGAGAAGGTACTCGTACAGTCGGTCGTCCAGGTTCAGTGTGCGGCGTGACATGTGCGTTCCCTTGAGGCTGTTCTGGCCCCATCGTAGCGGCATTTAGCCGCGCGTCCGCACGATTTGCCGCCGGGTAACAGCGAGCGTGCAGGGTCTATCGATTGGCTATCTGCGCGCCCCCATCGGCGCGTCAGCGGATAACGCTTTTTGGTGCTTCGTGGCGTCGACGTAACGGGGTCTGGTTCACACTGGTCCTTCGGCATGACCGCGTCTCATGGGCCACGCTTGCGGAGTACCTCAGAACGTGATCCGAAAAGCTGAAGTGCCTGAAACGCCAAGTGACGCCAAAAAGCAAAACCCGCCGGAACACTGAGGTTCAGGCGGGCTTGGCGATGTTTTGGGACGCTGTGAAATCGCCTTTTGGCGGAAACGGAGTCTGACATCACCGACTTTACCACCGTTCCAATATGTTGCATAAGCGATTGATTTCATTGGAGGAACTCTCAAAACTTGCGCCATAACGTTTCGCGGGTTACCATTCAGTCCGGTTCAAATTGGCGGGTTGCATGGAGGGTTCAAGTTATGGGACGTATTGCAAAGCCACTGGCAGCGCTGGAGGTTGGGCGCATCAAAAGGCCCGGTTATCGCGCAGTCGGCACCGTGCCCGGACTTCATCTACAGGTTGCCGACAGCGGGGCCCGTAGTTGGGTGCTGCGCTTAATGGTCGGCGCCAGGCGGCGCGAGATAGGTTTGGGCCCGTTCCCTTCGGTAACGCTTGCCATGGCCCACCAGAAAGCCAGAGAGACACGCGATATCGTTGGGCAAGGGGTAGACCCGGTGGAGCAGAAGAAATTGCTCCAGTCGGCCCTGAAGGCGAACCAAGCCAAGGCCATGACGTTTGAGACTGCGGCAGTCGCCTACGTCAAAGCCAAAGAGTCCGAATGGCGCAACGTCAAGCATGCGGCGCAATGGCGGGCCACGCTGGCGACCTACGCTTACCCGGTCATGGGCCGATTGCTGGTGGGCGACATCGGCTTGCCCAACGTGTTGGCAGTGCTGGAGCCGATATGGTCAACCAAGACCGAGACCGCAACCCGGTTACGTGGTCGCATCGAATCGGTGCTGGACTGGGCAACGACTCGGGGCTATCGGTCCGGCCTGAACCCGGCACGCTGGAGGGGGCACCTTGACAACGTATTGCCAGCTCCGGCCAAGATTGCGAAGCAGGACCACCACAAGGCCGTTGCCGTGTCCGACGTGGGTTCGTTCATGGCCGCATTGCGGGCGATGGATGGCACTGGAGCGAAGGCGTTGGAGTTCGGGATTCTGAATGCTTCAAGGTCCGGCGAAGTGCGTGGCGCCAAGTGGTCGGAGATTGACTTGAAGGCTGCGCTGTGGGCCATTCCGGGCGAACGCATGAAAGCAGGCCGTGAACATCGCGTTCCGTTGTCTGGAGCCGCAGTTGAACTGCTGAAGGGCTTGCCGCAGTTCGCAGGTAACGACCTTGTCTTCGTGTCTCCGAGAGGCGGGAAACTCTCCGACATGACCCTATCAGCGGTGACAAGGCGCATGGGTGTTGACGCTGTGCCGCACGGG
>JANYBQ010000176.1 GCA_025360705.1 Betaproteobacteria bacterium
TTCATAGAACACTTCGCCATCGTAGAAAAACGTCGCACCCACGCTGAAGAGGTAGCCGGTGCCGACCGAGAGCACGATCAAGGTCGCCATATTGGCGACCTTGTTGCGCGCGGCGCGCCATGCAGCGACCAGAAAAGGCCAGACCGGATAGGCGATGGCACCGGTGGCGACGATGAACAAAAACAGCTTGCGTTCCATCCCGAAGGGCAGGGAGAAGTCGCCGAACATCTTGCCCATCGGCGAATACACAAAGACGGGAACAGCGAACACCAGGGCTACCAGAAAGCGGTTGCGCATGTCGTGCGCCATGTCCTCCATCGACATGCCTGGCGCATGACCCATGTCATGCATCATGTCGGCCTTCTGGTCGGCGGACGATTCCGCATGCCCCGCGTGGGAGCCGTGGCCACCGTGGCCCGCGTGGGCATCTCCGGCCATCTTGTGGTCCACGGGATCGCAGATATGCGCCGGAGCAAGTTCACCACGACAGTGGTAGCCGCAATCGACAACGCGTTGGCGGATGGCTTCAAGAGCGATCCGCGCTTCGTCGTAGTGCACCGTGGCGCTCCCGGCAACGTAGTTCACGTCGGCGTGATGCACCCCAGGCAACGTCGAGAGCTGCCGTTCGACGCCCGCCGCGCTCAGGGTGGAGACCAGTTCGCCGACTTCGATGGTGCTTGATTTCATGGGGATTCTCTGGGTGAGCGGGGCTTCAACGCGCCAGCCGCTTGGAGGCGATGCAATCCGGCGTGAACTCGAACGCGATGTTGGTGTCGGGCTGAACCAGCTTGGTTTTCTTCCCGGCGTAATGCAGCCGCGACAGGACGTCGCGTATCAGGTTGAGACGTGCCAGGCGCTTGTCGTCAGCCCGCACGACGTGCCATGGCGCGACAGCCGTATGCGTGCGCAGCAGCATCGCATCGCGCGCATCGGAATAGGACTTCCAGTGTTTGACGGCGACCGCGTCGATCGGGCTGGACTTCCATCGCTTGAGCGGATTCTGTACGCGGTCGGCCAGGCGCCGTATCTGCTCGCGCTTGCTGACATCCAGGTAGTATTTCAACAGCTTGATGCCCGATTTGACGAGCATCTCCTCGAACTTGGGAACCGACCACATGAAGTCTTCGTGCTCCTCCTTGGTACAGAAGCCCATTACGTGCTCGACACCGGCGCGGTTGTACCAACTGCGATTGAACAGCACGAATTCCTCGGCGACGGGCAAATGGGCAACGTAGCGCTGGAAGTACCATCCACCGCGTTCCCGGTCGGACGGCTTGCCGAGTGCAACCACACGGGTTTCGCGCGGGCTCATGTGCTCCACGATGCGCTTGATGCTGCCGTCTTTGCCGGCCGCGTCGCGGCCTTCGAGCAATACAAGAATCCTGTCGCCGCAGCCGATAAAGTGCCTCTGCAGCTTGACCAGTTCGCCCTGAAGCAGGGTCAGCTGGGCGTGGTACTCCTCACGTGGGATCGATACCTGGGCCGGCCCCGCGCCAGCGGCTGACGGATCCGGCGTGGCGCCGTGGTCAACAGCCGCGGAAGCGCGGTCGCCATTGCTGCCTATGTCTTCGTGGTGCTTCTTGCTCATGGCAATGCCGTTTCTTTTTGCAACGATGGCAGGAAGCGCGGCGTGCGCGCCGCGTAGGCTTCAAATTCGGCACCGAATCGTTTGCGCATCTCCGCTTCTTCCGTGACTGCCAGGCGCGCATACATAACCAGCAGAATCGGGAACATCACCAGTGTGAGCAGCGTCGGCCACTGCAGCAGGAAGCCCAGCAGGATCAGGACGAAAGCTACGTACTGGGGATGGCGAATGCGCGCATACGGCCCGGTCTTGGCCAGGACATTGCGGGCTTGAGCCTTGTACAGAACGTCCCAGGCGGTGGCCAAAAGGTAAAAGCCAAAGGCCAGGAAAACATAACTTGCGATATGCAGCGCTCCGAAGTGCGGGTCGCCCTTCTCGCCCAGCAGCGTCGACCACAGGTGACCGGAGTTGTGGGACATCAGGTCGAGAGTCGGGTACTTCGTCTGCAGCCAGCCCGACAGCAGATAGATGCTCAGCGGGAAGCCGTACATCTCGACGAAGAGCGCCACGATGAAGGCGCCGAATGCGCTGAAGGTGCGCCAGTCGCGCGCGGTCTGGGGCTTGAAGAAGCTGAACGCGAACATCAGGAAGATGGCCGAGTTGAGGACGACCAGCGTCCACAATCCATAGGCGGGGGTATCGTGGGTCATAGTCTTTCTCCGGCCTTCGTCGGCGGAGCCGCAGGTGTGTTGGAATCATGTACGCCGCCGTCCCCGTGAACATGACCGCCGGCGTGTCCTCCATGGCCGTGGTGCATGAAGACGTGCATAAGCGGGCAGGCCAGCAGCAGCAGTAACGGCAACGCACCGAAGAAATGGGCGCGGTGCTCGCTTAGCACAAGGTAGGTTGCGATGGCGCCCAGGACCAGCAGGCCGATGGCATAACGCGAACTCCAGAAGGCCTTGGGTTCGGAGCCGTGCTGGGAATAGTCGTGGTTCATGTGGTGCTCCCGAGATAGCGGTTAGCTTGCCGGCGCGCCGGGCATGCGATCCATCATCATCTGCATCATGGACTGCATCATTTCCATGTGTTTTTCCATCATCTGCTGGCGCGCAGCCGCATCGCCCTTCACCGCCCCCATGCCGCCGGGCGACATGCCATTCATCATGGCCATGCCTTCCTGCATGGTCTTTATGTGCTCGGCCATCAGGGCATTGCGCTCCTCGGGGGTCTTGGCGGCCATCATCTTGTTGTGCATCTCGCCCATGGCTTTCATCTGGGTGTCCATCCGAACCATGTCGGGACCGGTTTTGCGAGGCATCGATTTGGATACCGGTGCCGAGGCCGCGCCTGCCGGGTGATGGGTTTGATGCGCGTCAGCTTGAGCGGCCCAGGTCGGCGTGCCAGCGGCGGCGGCGACAAGCGCGAGCGAGAGTGTGTGAACGAGTTTCATGGGGAACTCCGATAGTTGTAATTGGTTGAACGCTGCTTATCGATTGTCAAGCCCCCGCGCATGCGCGGTGTGCGAAGCTGTCCTCGGTACCTGCATACAGAGTCGATCAGAAGGCTGAGAGGAAGTGGCCACCTGGACCCGGATCGTGGAGCGCAGGGCTCTGCGTCCCGCTCCAGCGCGCGCCTACAGCAGCAGTCGCGGGTAGCGCAATCGAATGGGTGGCCCAAGCGTGACAGGCCGCACCTCGGCCATCCTCTGGGACATCATTACGAGCGGCGCTGCCGCCACCCAGAGGACAGTGGCGGTGCCCGGCGGTCCGGGGTCAGTCTGGTCCACCCCTGACTGTGGCTTGGTCAAAGATTGCGTGGCGTCGTTGCAGACCTTCAGACACGGCGCCCTGGAGGTATCCACGGCATATCCATGACCAACACCGGGCTCAGCAGGAACACCCAATTGCACGGGCGAACCGGCTTTCCCGAAAGGGTCGGCGGACCCGACGTGAAACGGATTTGTGGTCGGTTCCAGCAGGCAAGCATTGGCGACACCTGAAGCGAGAGCAAACAGCCACGCCAGCAACACCATGAAGGCGGTGTTGTGCATAGCACGTTTATTGAAAAATCGATTCATGGTGGTTACGAGTTGCGGACGATCAATACTAGCCGTTCGCCATGACTTGGTATTGATCAAGATCAACCCAGAGCGAGGCAAAGCGGATATCTTCGCGATGATGTTCGCACGGTGTCGATCGCCCGTCTGTGCGTTTGCGTACCCAGTAAGCCAGCGCGGATCGGCCGATGGCGTATTCCTTCCATTACGACTTGGTTGTGGTCGTGGGGGCGCTGGTTGTGGCGGCCGCCGGACCTCACCGCCGGGCACGACAGTTCCATGTTCAAGAAAGAGTTGTATGTTGAAAAGAAGACAGTTGTTCCAGTTTGCCGGGGTGGCGGCAGTGGCCGCAATCGGTGGGGCCGCCTGGATGTATCGCGGATGGCATCGGTCCGCGGGGCTTGCGGGTGGACCGTTTAGCCACTATCCATTCGATCCCGTGGCAATTGAGAACTTCCAGCAAAAGCTTTTCATTCCTGCTGCCAGCGGGCCGTTCGGGGTACTGGACGTGGTCGGACCACTGAAGATCCGCGCCACTGCGGCCAGCTTTCCTATCCTGCCCGCGCGCGAGTCGCCATTCCTGCTGTACCAGACTGAGAACGCTGGCAAGGCGTACCAGAATCCTATTTTGCGCATCGAAAGCGGCGCGCGTTTCTCAGTCAGCTTGGACAACGCGTTGGCGGAGCCGACCATCATTCACTGGCACGGCCTGCACACGCCCGCGGGTATGGACGGCCACCCAGCCAACACTATTCCCCCGGGCAACCGCTTTGAGTACGACTTTACGGTGCGCAATCGCGGCGGCACCTACTGGTACCACACACACGCGCACGGGTTGACCGCCAAGCAGGCGTATAACGGCCTGGCGAGTTTTTTTCTGGTGGAGGACGACGACCAGCGCAGGTTGAGCAAGGCCCTCGATCTACAGTTGGGGGTTACCGACCTGCCGCTGGTCATCCAGGACAAGCGGTTCGATGCGCAAGGAAAGTTGCTGTACCGGCCCAACGCCCAGGAATCGATGATGGGCTGGCTGGGCGACATTATTCTGGCCAACCTCACCCCCAATGCGGTCCAGGCCGTCAGCCCGCGCACCTACCGCTTCCGACTGCTCAATGGATCCAATGCACGCATCTACCGGATCGCGTTCGTCAAGGAGAACACGCCGCTGGACTTTACGGTTATCGGCACCGACGGCGGCCTGATCGAGCGGCCCGAGACGGTGACGGAAGCCTTTCTTGCGCCAGGGGAGCGCCTTGACGTGCTGTTTGACGCCGGGCAAGTGCCGCCTG
This sequence comes from Betaproteobacteria bacterium, assembly GCA_025360705.1. Lineage (GTDB taxonomy): Bacteria > Pseudomonadota > Gammaproteobacteria > Burkholderiales > Burkholderiaceae_C > CAISIP01. The sequence goes on from JANYBQ010000176.1 coordinate 4,874, forward strand.
GTATGGATATCTTTCTCAAGAGCCTGGCGTTCGACCCGATGGAAAACGAAGGATCGGCCGGTGGGATGGGGAGCATGGTAGGAATGGCAGGCATGGACCACAGCATGGGGCAGCCGACGGCCGTCCTGGATTCGTCGCGGTTGCCGTTAGGCCTGGGCTTCAATTTAATGAAACTGTCGGTCATCGCGGGGGAACGTGTCGTCGCCAAGCCACCGGAAACGCTGTCCAAAATCAGTCCAATCCGCACCGAAGGCGCCACCGAGCGGAAGATGGAGTTGTCAATGGGGATGATGCGTTTCCTCATCAACGGACGCAGCTTCAACATGAACGAGATCGCATTCGACGTGGCGCGCGGAGCTGTCGAAATCTGGAGCATCGGCAATCCAAAGCTGGGTATGCCACACCCGATGCATATGCACGGCTTTTCGTTCCAGGTGATCGAGCGGCTGAACAGTCCGTCGCAGGTGTCCTCCGCAGCGCGGTTCGGCAAAGGGCGAACGGTCAGCGACCTGGGCTGGAAGGACACCGTACTGGTATGGCCTGGTGAAACAGTGCGTATCGCGATCGACTTCGCGCACGATTTTCCCGGCAGCCAGACCTACCTTTTCCATTGCCACAACCTGGAGCACGAGGACGCCGGCATGATGATCAACTTTCGTGTGCGGGCTTGAGGGCGGATCGACGCGCCAGATGCACGCGGATCAACCATCGAGACCCGTCACGTGACACTGCCCGACCCCTCATTTCGCTATACATGGCTGATATGGGCTGCTGCCTTCATGCTGCCATGGGCTTTGCTGTTCATTACACGCCCAGCGTTGCGCGGCGCTATGCTGTGGGCGAGCGCCTTGACCGCGCCTTTCGGCCTGACGGAGCCGTTGTTCGTTCCCGCCTACTGGAACCCGCCCAGCCTGTTCGATCTGGCCCAGCGCACCGGCTTCGATATAGAGAGCATCATTTTCTGTTTCGCCCTTGGCGGGCTGGGGGTGGCCGGTTATCGCGCGCTGGTGCCAGTACCTTTTCGGCGGCTGGACGATCACGCGCGCTCGTCCGCGCGACATCGCTGGCACCTGGCGGCACTCGCGAGCCCGGCCTTAGTGTTTGGCGGACTGACCAGCCTGCACTGGAACCCCATCTATACGGGAATACTCGCCATGGTGGCAGGGGCGGCGACAACCGTATGGTGTCGCCCGGACCTTTGGCGCAATGCGCTCTTTGGTGGCGGCTTGTTTCTGGCGCTGTATACAGTGTTTCTGCTGGGGTTGAAGTGGTTCTGGCCGGGATACATCGAGGCAGTGTGGAATCTAGGCGCTTTGCTCCCTTGGCGGCCAGCCGGGTTGCCTGTAGAGGAGTTCCTTTTTGGTTTCGCCTTCGGCATGTATTGGAGCTGCGTCTACGAACATGTCACGTGGACGCAGCGCGGTGCCGAGAGCGTTCGTCTCGACGCCACGGGTCGTGAAAAGGCTGCGCAATGAAAAATCCGAACCACATTCCAAGGAAACCGTCATGTCATTTATCCGTTCAGCACTCTCTGCATTTTTGCTGCCTCCCAAAGCGCGGCACCTCTTGGCGCTATCGACGCGCGGGGGCGCGTCGATTGACACCCGGCCTACCTGAGGAATTCCATGTGCGGCATCTGTGGTGAATTGCGATTCGACGGCGCTCCGCCTGATCTGGGAGCGATTGCGCGCATGTCCGAGAAGCTGGCGGGTCGCGGGCCGGACCATGCGGGGACATTCACCGACGGGCCGCTGGCCTTCGGGCACCGGCGGCTGGCGATCATTGACCTGTCGGCGAGCGCCGATCAGCCGATGGTCGACCCGGTACTTCAGCTGGCCCTGGTGTTCAATGGCACGATCTACAACTACCGTGAACTGCGGGCCGAACTCATCGCGCTGGGTTATGCTTTTTTCTCCGAAGGCGACAGCGAAGTCATCTTGAAGGCCTACCACGCATGGGGAGAGGACTGTGTACAACGCTTCTATGGCATGTTCGCGTTTGCCATCTGGGATATGCGAGACGGGCGAGACGGGCGGGACGGGCGCCATGCCCGCCTGTTCCTCGGGCGAGACCGCTTTGGCATCAAACCGCTGTATCTTGCGCAGGATGGCCAACGGCTGAGATTCGCGTCGAGCTTGCCGGCACTGCTTGCCGGCGGCGGTATCGACGCCCGGCTCGACCCGATCGCCCTGCATCACCACTTCATGCTGCACACCGTAGTACCAGCGCCGCGCACGATTCTCAGAGGAGTCCGCAAGTTGCCACCTGCCACCACAATGACGGTTGGCGTGGACCGGCAGATTACGCCATTGGTGTACTGGACTTTGGACGCCACTCGGCCGGCGCAGCCGCTGTCCGAGGCCGAGTGGCTGGACGCGACCCGCGAAGTGCTGGTGCGTGCGCTGGAGCGCCACCGGCTGGCCGCCGACGTGCCCGTGGGTGTGCTGCTGTCCGGTGGACTGGATTCAAGTCTGCTGGTCGGACTGCTGGCCGATCACGTGGACGACCTGCTGACCTTTTCGATCGGCTTCGAGGGCGTGGGAGCAGGCACCGAGAAGGCTGACGAATTCGAATACTCGGACCTGATCGCTGAGCACTTCAAGACCCGCCACCAGAAACACCTGATTCCCAACAGCGAGGTGCTCGCACGGCTGCCGGAGGTGGTGGCGGCGATGACTGAGCCCATGATGAGTCACGACGTGATCGCGTTCTACCTGCTTAGCGAGCGGGTGTCGAAGGAAGTGAAGGTGGTGCTGGCGGGGCAGGGCGCCGACGAGGTGTTCGGCGGTTACTTCTGGTACCCGTTGATGGATGCCGAAACCGGCTCGTCGGTTGAGCGGTTCAGTCGGCACTATTTCGACCGCGACCATGCCGAGTACCTAGAGATGATCGAGCCGGCCTGGCAGGTACCGGACGTCACTGCCGAACTGGTCGCGCGCGAACTCGCCAAGCCGCGGGCGGATACCTTTCTCGACCAGGTCTGGCGCTTGGACGTGACCACATTGATCGTCGACGATCCGGTCAAGCGCGTGGACAACATGCCGATGGCGTGGGGCCTGGAGGTGCGCGTACCCTTCCTCGACCATGAACTGGTCGAGTTCGCCGCCCGGATGCCGCCCGAACTCAAGCTCAAGGAAGGTGGCAAGCACCCGCTCAAGGCGATCTCGCGCGGCATGATTCCCGACGCGGTAATCGACCGGTCGAAAGGTTATTTCCCCGTGCCCGCGTTAAAGCATGTGCGCGGCCCGTTCCTCGAACTCATGCGCGGCATCCTGCAATCCGACGCCTGCATCCGGCGCGGCCTCTACCAGCGTGCCTTCGTCGACAAGCTGCTGGCAAACCCGGAGGCACATTTCACGCGCATCCAGGGCAGCAAACTGTGGCATCTGGCGCTGCTGGAGTGGTGGCTGCAGGTGCATGTGGACGGAGTGCCCGACACAGCCCGCCTGAACCCATCATGAACGCCGCTCGCCACCGTCGCGGTGAAGCGTCACTGGCGCAGGGCTTCGGCCTTCCAGCGACTCAAAACCGAGCGCTGGCAGTTCCTGCCCGGTATCGGGTCGCACCGACAGCGCAACTGTGCCAACCAGCCAGATGACGGAGCCCGTTATCAAGGCTGACTGCAGCGGCTTGCGCAACGTGGGAAGGCGCCTGTGCTGGCTCAGCGCGAAGAGCCACGCGCCCACGAAACCAGCAGTGGCAGTCCATCCGCCGTCCCGGATATCGAGTATGTCCAGGGGCGACGCGAGGTACGCCGATCGAAACTCCCAAACAAACGCCAAGCGGGCCACGATCAGCCCGACCAGCAGCGTCTTCCACAGGACTGTCTCGACCTCGATGTCGGTTTTGCGGCCACTGTGTTTTCCGACATACAGGCTCGAAGCCACCGCAACGAACATCAGCAGCAGCGCGTACGGCAGGACGAACGGCCCAACGACAACAGCGTTGTTCAAGTACCGGTGCTCCTCAAAAGATCGACCAATGATAGATCTCACGATCTGCTGAGGTGCGCTGGCGTACCTCGAGATCCGGACGGCCCTCACGCCGCGACACTGGTGTTAGGGGGAGCCCAACAACTTGCATAAACTTGATTGCTTTGACGCAAATCAATCCACTCTCGCTAAGACGGAGCCAAATGGATTGCATAGACAAAATCTCCCAATCTCCCGAAAGGACTGCCATGGAAATTCTTTCAAAGCAAATTCAACACCTGCCATCGCGGATGATTGCGCTGGTTTTCGGGTTGGCGGCGCTTGTAGCTATCGCTGTACCGTTGGATGCCCAGGCCGTTCCCTCATTCGCCCGCCAGACCGGCCAGAACTGCGTGGCGTGCCACGCCGGCGGTCAGTTCCCCGAACTTACGCCTTATGGCCGGATGTTCAAGCTGACCGGCTACACAATCGGCGACCGCAATATTCCCATCTCCTTGATGGGTGTCGCCAGTTCCGCCAACGTCGCCAATACATCCAAGAGCGATGACCCGTCCGCGGATTTCCAGAAAAATGGCAAGCCCATATTGGCAACAGGCAGTCTTTTTGTTGCAGGCAAAGTCACTGATAACGTCGGTGCTTTCGCGCAAATTACTTACGACAACTACGCCACCCAAAGTGCTGACGGAAAATTCCACGGGCACAGCCATGCCGACAACATGGATTTCCGATACGCCGATCGCTGGCTCAGCGGCAACAAGGACCTGGTCTTCGGCGTCAGCGCAAACAACAATCCGTCGATTTCCGATCCTTGGAACTCCGCTGCGGCCTGGATGCAATATGTCCCCGTTCCCTCGCCGACCAGCTACCAGTTCGTCGATGGCGCCGCGCCATATCCGGGCTTCGGCTCGGGCGGCAATATCGCGGGCGTCAGTGCCTATACGCTGTGGAACAAGTCGGTCTACGCGGAACTTGGCACCTACCGGACCGCCAACCGGATTTTTTCCTTCATGAGCGCTGGCGTCGACGATGCAAGCAAAACAAAATTGAATGGCAACAACAATCCCTATTGGCGGCTGGCATGGACGCATGAATGGGGCCCGAACAACATCATGGTGGGTACCTCCGGAATGATCGCGAAGGTGTACGACACCGGCTCGGACACCTCGGATCCCAGCAATCTCGGCCGCTTCAGGAATGCCGGCGTCGATGCGCAATACCAGTACATCCTCGACCCGCATACCGTCACGGCACAGGTGGCCTATATGCGGCAGAGACAGACTTACTCGGCAAATGCTATTGCCGGCGCGGCTCCACCATTTTTTTTGGCCGATGGCATAACCCCGGTAAATCCAGTCAGTCCGTTCGATACAACCAACATTTTCCGGGCCAAGGTGTCCTACATCTACCAGGCCAAATACGGTGGCAGCCTGGGATTCTTCAATCGCACCGGCAGCAGCAATACGCTCAACCAAAGCTCGGGCTATGACAGTTCGGGCTTGATAACGACCAACGACCCCAACGGAACCGGAATCACTTCCACCCGGGTCGCCGGCAACCTTACCGGTAACCCGGCCACCCGGGGATTCACCTACGAGGCGTTCTGGATGCCACTGCAGAATGTCAGGGTCGGCGCCCAGTACACCGCCTACACCAAGTTCAATGGCGCGGCCACCAACTATGACGGATTTGGCCGCAATGCCAAAAACAACAACTCGATATTCTTCTACGTATGGGCTGCGTATTGATAGCTTTGAATAGCCGGGTAAGTCACACGACTTCGCGCTTTAAGTCGATCCGCATAAGGGAGATTCAGCATGAAATTCAAATACATTCTTTTGGCCTTCACGTTGGGCGTGATCGGCACGGGCTGCTCGGACATTGAAAGGTCCCGCAATCTGGCCGATCCAAAAGTGTCGGCTACGACGCTCGCCCAGCAAGTCTGCTCTAACTGCCATGGTATCGATGGCCGAGCAACCAGCCCGATCTTTCCGAATCTCGCGGCGCAACAGCCGACCTATTTCATCGCGCAAATGAAACAGTTCAGAAGTCACAACCGGCTCGATCCGGCCGGGTTTGAATATATGTGGGGTCTGAGCCGAAGTTTGACCGACGAGCAGATCAAGGGCTTGGCGGACTATTACGCCTCGCAGGTATCCGCGTCGCCGGGTCGTGGCGACAATCCGGCCATGGTGGCACGCGGCCAGGCGATATTCGAAAAAGGGGTGACCGAGAAAAATATCCCGCCCTGCAGCGCTTGCCACGGCCCACAGGCGCAAGGCAATGAACAATTTCCTCGCCTTGCGCATCAACACGCGGACTACCTCGTCAAGCAGTTGAAGGTTTTTCAGCGGACGGATGAGCGGCCCGAAGGGAGCATCATGAAGCCAATCGCCCACGACCTGACGCCGGGGCATATGCAGGACGTGGCCGCCTATCTGCAGGAATTGCCGGCGCAGTAGGGATCGATTCCTCAATGGTTCGACCGCCTCAAACGCAAAGCATTGGAAATCACCGACACCGAGCTTAGGCTCATGGCCAGCGCAGCGATCATCGGCGACAGCAACCAACCGGTGAACGGGAACAACACCCCGGCCGCCAGCGGCACACCGAGCGCATTGTAGACAAAAGCAAAGCCCAGGTTCTGGCGCATGTTGGCGATGGTCTCGTTCGAGATCGCAAGCGCCTGTACTATGCCGCGCAAGTCGCCTTTGACCAGCGTAACCTGCGCGCTGTTGATCGCCACGTCGGTGCCGGTCCCCATGGCCACCCCCACATCGGCTTTGGCCAGCGCGGGCGCGTCGTTGATACCGTCGCCCGCCATCGCCACGATACGGCCTTCGCGCTGCAGCTTGTCCACCAGCGCCAGTTTGTCGGCAGGCTTGACCTCGCCATAAAATTCATCGATGCCCAGGCGGGCCGCGACCGCTTTCGCCGTCGTCTGTCCGTCGCCGGTGGCCATGATCACGCGCATGCCGCTCGCCCTGAGGGTGGCCAATGCCTCGGCCGTGCTGGCCTTGACCGGATCGGACACGGCCAACAAACCGGCGGCCTTGCCGTCAATCGCCAGCACCATGACGCTGGCGCCCTGTGAGCGCAAGGCTTCTGCCTGCGTTTGCAGGGACTCGACGCCCACGCCCAACTGGGCCATCAGTGCCGTATTGCCCAGTGCCAGGTTCTTGCCGCCCACCGTGCCGCGAACACCCATTCCACTGTTGGCCTCGAACTGGTCGGCCTGGTCGAGCGCCAGACCACGCTCGCGCGCCGCCCGGACAATGGCATCCGCCAGCGGGTGCTCGCTGCCTTGGTCCAGGCTCGCCGCCAGGCGCAGCACTTCGTCTTGCGTGAAGCCCGGCGCTGCCACCACGCTATCGAAGCGCGGCTTGCCTTCGGTCAAGGTTCCGGTTTTATCCACGATCAGCGTGTCCACCGTGCGAAAGTTCTCGATTGCCGCCGCGTCGCGAAACAACACGCCCTGGGTCGCCACCGGCAAGGCGGCGACCCA
>JANYBQ010000184.1 GCA_025360705.1 Betaproteobacteria bacterium
GGGGTCGATTACGTGCGGAATATGGGTCTCTTCCTGGATGATGAGCTGGGTGTTGCGCGCAATGCGCGAGGAGAATTCAGTCGGCAGGGCAATCGCCTCGTCGAAGCTGTTGGTGTGCAGGCTCTGGGTGCCGCCGAACACTGCGGCCATTGCTTCGATGGTGGTACGCACGATGTTGTTGTAGGGGTCCTGTTCGGTCAGCGACCAGCCCGAAGTCTGACAGTGCGTGCGTAGCATCAGACTCTTGGCATTCCTGGCGTTGAAGCCCTTCATGATGCGGCACCACAACAGGCGCGCGGCACGCATCTTGGCGACTTCAAGATAGAAGTTCATACCAATGGCCCAGAAGAAACTCAGGCGCGGCGCGAACTCGTCCACGTCCATGCCCTTGGCAATCGCGGTGCGGACATATTCCTGCCCATCGGCGAGCGTAAAGGCCAGCTCAAGCGCCTGGTTCGCCCCCGCTTCCTGCATGTGGTAACCCGAAATGCTGATCGAGTTGAACTTGGGCATGTTCTGCGCGGTGTAGGCGATGATGTCGCCGATGATGCGCATCGACGGGCCCGGCGGGTAGATGTAGGTGTTGCGAACCATGAACTCCTTGAGGATGTCGTTCTGGATCGTCCCGCTCAATTGCCCCAAAGCCACGCCTTGTTCTTCGGCCGCCACCACGTAGCCAGCCAGCACCGGCAGTACAGCGCCGTTCATCGTCATGGACACACTGACCTGGTCGAGCGGAATCTGGTCGAACAGGATCTTCATGTCCTCCACGCTGTCGATTGCGACGCCGGCCTTACCGACGTCGCCCGTGACGCGCGGATGGTCGGAGTCGTAACCGCGATGGGTTGCCAGGTCGAACGCCACCGACACGCCCTGCCCGCCCGCGGCCAGCGCCTTGCGGTAGAACGCGTTCGATTCTTCGGCGGTCGAAAAACCCGCGTACTGGCGAATCGTCCAGGGACGCACCGCGTACATGGTGGCTTGCGGGCCGCGCAGATAGGGCTCGAAGCCTGGCAACGAGTTGGTGTAAGGCAGGTCCTGCGTGTCCTGCGCCGTGTACAGGGCCTTGACGGCGATGCCGTCGGGCGTGTGCCAGGTCAATGCATCCAGATTGCCCTTGGGCGCGGATTTGGCCGCCGCGCGTTCCCACGCATCGATATCGCCTTGGGCAAAAGAAACCGGTAGCTCAGAGGACGAAGTGGAGGTGTCTTGGGGCTGTTGGCTCATGGGGCGCTTCCGGTCTGCGGTCCTTCGGCAAGACCGTGTGATGAATCATCAAGTTTACAACCCCTGCCAAGGGTTTCCCCTTGCCTACTTGACGCACTGCATCAGGTTGGCGCCCTTGCCAGGCCCGTTGTCCTGGCTGATGACACATGTCGCGCTGCCGCACAGGCACTGCGCGATCGTGGTGGACATATTGAGGATCGAAGTCGGGGCCGAACACTGGCAGGCTGGAACGGTCTGCATACTTTGCGCTTCCGCCGCAACCGGGCGCAGGCTCAATACGCCCGCCACCAACAAAGCCATCAGGCCAAGCGCGCTTGCAACCAGCAAGGCGGAACGTTTTGGATGTTTAACCATGATGCCTCCTTCGTAGCATGATTGGACAAGCCATCATCGTACGCGCGCCGACGGCTGGCGCGTCACCGGAAAATGAAACCAGTTGCGCCGGAGGCCTTGTGCACTATCAGGCAGGCGCGGCTTGCGCTGAGCGGGTGGTGGCTTGGTTCGCCGCGTGCGCGTTTTGCATTACCGTAAAAGGACTTTCGTCGCGCAGGCGGTGGTCGCTCCAGACCTGGCGCCAGTGGCGTGCTCCCGGCAGCCCGTGCCGCAGCCCCAACATGTGGCGCGCAATGGTGCTCCACGGGGTGCCATATCGGGTCGCTTCGCGCGTCATGTACAAGACCATTTGTTCCTCGACGGATTCGCGCGTGACACCGGTCGTCGCGTCACCGTAAAAGTCATGGTCCCAACTCGCCAACATCCACGGGTTGTGATACGCCTCACGCCCCAGCATCACGCCATCCAGCGCAAGCAGTTGGTCCGCCATTTGCTGGCTGGTGGCGATGCCGCCGTTGATCACAAATGTCAGATGCGGGAAATCGGTTTTGAGCCGGTGCACTGTGTCATAACGCAGTGGCGGCACGTCCCGGTTTTGTTTGGGCGACAAGCCTTTGAGCCAGGCATTGCGCGCATGCACGATAAACACCTTGCAGCCTGCTTCACTGACCTGTCCCACGAATTCGCGCACAAAGTCGTAACTCTCGGTTCTGTCGATACCGATACGGTGCTTTACGGTAACCGGCACCGACACCACGGCCACCATGGCCTTGACACATGCAGCCACCAGTTGCGGCTCGGCCATCAGGCAGGCGCCGAATGCGCCACGCTGCACCCGCTCGGACGGGCAGCCGCAATTCAGATTGATCTCGTCGTAACCCCACTGCTCACCCAGTTTCGCGCAATGCGCCAGGTCCGCCGGTTCGCTGCCACCCAGTTGCAAGGCGACCGGGTGTTGTTCTTCGTTGAAGCGCAGATGCCGTGCCACGTCTCCATGCACCAGCGCGCCGGTGGTCACCATCTCGGTGTACAGCAGGGTGTTGCGGCTTAACAGCCGGTGGAAGTAACGGCAATGGCGGTCCGTCCATCCCATCATCGGCGCGACGCTCGTGCGCCACCCAGTATGACGTTGACCCGGCAGAAGATTTTCAGTTGTCAAAGGTTTTGAGAAGCGCAAACAGGCATGTCAGGTATTGTCACGGACACTGCACCGCGCCCGCCACGGTCTGACAAACCTTGCCGCCCGGGCTGAGCAGCGAGCCACCGACCGCGTTGTAGCGCGTGCCGTCGGCGCCCCAGCAGCCGCCGCCGTCGCACGACGACGTAAACGACGGCGGCGGCGGCGGAGCCGGGCTGAAAGTGATGTTGGGTGCAACTACACGCGGTGCCTGGATCTGTCCCGCCGCGGACGGGACCGACATCGGCGCGCCATAAGGCGACGGCGTGCCGCCCCGGCTCACTAACGGCGGAGTCGCCGGCACGGGCATTTCAGCGTCGGCGTAAACGCACGCACCAACTGCCAGTAACACCAGCGCGAGCACGGATTTCCTCATGTCGATCTCCCTTCCAAAACACATCTGGTCCTGCCACAGCCGGCAAGCCGCGCGTACGGAATTGTTCCATCCCCCAGCCAATGAAGGCGGCCCGGATATGAATCACCCTACCCCTAGAATCGACTTCGATTGAAAAACTTCAACCCGGAGACATGATGTGGAATAACGACGACGAGCTATTCGCCTTGATGCGCACCCGCCTTTTCCCGGCCGTGGTGGGCGACATCCTGGACAGCATGGGACTGCTCAAACAGTTTCTGAGCCCTGGCATTCGGCCTCTGCGCGGCAACATGGTGATCGCGGGTCGCGCCATGCCGGTGCTGGAGACCAACTGTTTCGCCGCGAGTGAACCCGAAGGCCAGTTGCCGATCAGCCGCCAGCCGTTCGGCTTGTTGTTCCAGGCGCTGGACGACCTCAAGGCGCATGAGGTGTACATCGCGACCGGTTGCGCACCGCAGTTCGCGTTGTGGGGCGGCTTGATGACCACCCGCGCTATGCACCTCAAGGCAGCCGGCGCGGTACTGGACGGTTACTCGCGCGACACCCCCGAGGTGCTGGAGTCGGGATTGCCGGTGTTCTCGTACGGCGGCTACGCGCAGGACCAGGGACCGCGCGGCAAAGTGGTGGATTACCGCGTGCCGGTCGAGATCAATGGCGTGCGCATTAAGCCCGGCGACATCGTGTTCGGCGATCTGGACGGCGTGTTGATCATTCCGCAACATGCGCAGGAAGAAGCCATCCGCAAGGCGCTGGAGAAATCCGGCACCGAGAACAAAGTGCGCGACGCGATTCAAAAGGGCATGAGCACGGTGGAAGCATTCAAGACCTTCGGGGTGATGTAGACGATGACCCGCTTTCGCGTATGGCCGGCCGAGTTCGCCTACGAGACCAAAGACACGCTTGCTCAAGAAAAACACCAGGATGTATGTGTGGTGACCGTGCCTTAGACATGCGGGGCGTGCCATATCCGTCTCTCAAACCCTGGCAGATCGTTGTCGCCGGCATCGTAGCGCTGGCGGTCGCCATGGGTATCGGGCGCTTTGCGTTTACGCCGTTGCTGCCGATGATGCTGGCCGACCGGGTGATCGATCTTGCCGGGGCAAGCTGGCTGGCAAGCGCCAATTACCTCGGCTACATGGTGGGCGCATTGTTGTGTACCGTGCAACCGTGGTTATCGCGAAAACTAGGGTCTATGCGGCCTGTCAATACTCCGGTCATGGTGCGCATAGGTCTTGCGGCCACCGTTGTGTTGACGCTGGGTATGGCCTTGCACCTGCCTCTCGCCTGGCCGTTGATGCGTTTTGCCGCCGGCGTGGCCAGCGCACTGGTATTCGTCTACACCTCAGGCTGGTGCCTGGCGCAATTGGCGCGCCTGCACATGCCGAACATGGGAGCGCTGATTTACACCGGTCCGGGTTGCGGCATTGTGCTCAGCGGCCTGGCTGCCCACACCATGGTCAGCGAGCAATGGTCGGCCGCCACGGGCTGGCTGATTTTTGGTGTGCTTGCCTCGGCACTTACCGCGATGGTGTGGCGTGTGTTCGGCCCGCGACACGAGCTACCCGCCACCACGCCGCAGGCGGAACCCATAGCAAGCGTCATAACGCCTCGCGTGCATGGCACCGCCGAAGTCACCCTATTGGCAATCGCCTATGGGCTGGCGGGTTTCGGCTACATCATCACGGCCACTTTTTTGCCGGTTATCGCGCGCCAATCGCTGCCCGGTTCGCCCTGGCTGGATTTATTCTGGCCAATTTTGGGCGCGGGTGTAATAGCGGGCGCATTGATCGCGTCGCGGGTCCGTTCCGTGGGAGATTTGCGCCTGCGCCTGGCGGCCTGTTATGCAATCCAGGCGCTGGGTATCGGCGCCAGCCTGGTTTATCCCAACCTCACCGGTTTTGTATTGGGAAGCCTGCTGACCGGCTTGCCTTTTACCGCCATCAGTTTTTTTGGCATGCAGGAAGCGCGGCGTATGCGGCCCGCGCACGCGCCCAGCATGATGGGTCTGTTGACGGCGCTGTATGGCCTGGGGCAGGTGATTGGGCCGCCGCTCGTGGCTGGATTGCTCGCGCGCGGCGGCACGCTGGCCGAGGGGTTTTCGCTGTCGCTCGAAATTGCAGCCGCGTCGCTGGTGCTGGGAGCGGCGGTGTACGGCCTGATGATTCGTGCTTTTCCACTACGGCCCGCGCACGGCCTGTCGGCTTGAACGAAAGACGTCAGCCGCCGAGCGCGGCAAGCATGATGCCAGGCAGCTTGAGGAAACTTGGGCGGTACTCCATGGCGGTCAGTTTCGGGCCCAGTTGGTCGGCCGTGCGATGCGTCACGAACCATGGCGGCTTGGGAAACGCGCGAAATGGCCCGCGCACCAGCGTGCGTTGCGGCTGGTCGAACATGAAGGCGTTGTGCACCACGCCGCGGCCGCTTTGCACGTCATCCAGCGTATGGCCGGGGAAAGCGCCCCAAGTGGCAGTTGCCAGCAAGAAGCTGTAAGCGGCCCACACGTTGACGCCAATCGCACCGTATTTCAGATCCAGCAACAAGGCGTCGAACTTCTCCCCCAGCGCCCGTAGCGTTTTTGGGTGGATGATGATGTTGGCGCTCAAGGTGCCGCGTAGTTGCGTATTGGCGTACGCAATGGCCGCATGCAAAAAGGTCTCAGGGTCGGCCGGCTCGAGCGACACGCGCGCCAGCGCCGCGCCAAAAACCTCGTTGTTGAAAAAGTGGCGGTCCGGCGTATCTGCATCCAGCACCACGTACACACGCTCACTCGTGGCGGAGCTGCCGCTAACCACCTCGGCCTGCGGATAACGCTGTTTGACTTCCTGCACCCGCGTGCTGGCGCCGGGGTAATACGGTGCACGCTGCGGCGCGTCGCGCAGCACCTGTTTTACGAGTTGCTCGAAACGCGGCGCCAGGTCCCAGCCCGCACTCAGCAACATGACCTGGCTGGCGGCGCAATTGAAACCGTTGTTCTGCAGTTTTTGGGTGACCAATGCCTCGGCCTGGAATTGCAGGTCGGCCTCGCTCCACGGCCCCGGCACAACGATGGTGGGCGTGATGGCGCCCAACTCGGAGTGGACAGGCCGCATGTTTTTTGGCGAGCGGCTAGCCTTGCGATGCCGTGCTTCATCCCCCACGCCCCACACGATGGCGTCGTGCACGGCCTCGGAGCCGGTGATGTGGATGGTTTCCACCAGCGGATGCTCGGTCAGATAAGCGCCCACGTCCGCGCCGCCGTTGAAGATACGCACCATCCCCAGGTCGATAGCCGGTTGCAGCATGGCAGAGAAAAATGGCAACAGGTAGTCGTTGACCGGATTGAGCTTGACGATACACACTTGGTGTTGGACCAGCAGCTTGTACAACACGTCCAACGGTGCGATAGCGGCCACGTTGCCAGCGCCCAGCACCAGCGCCACCTTGCCGCTGCGCGAAGCGTCGGGCTGGCTGTAAGCCTGCGCGGTGTTGCTGGCCAGATTGGACGCGGTCACACCGGGCTCCATCCAGACTTCGGCTTGGACACCGCCCGCCAGCAGTCTTTCCATCAGCGTATGCGGGAACACCTTGACCGCCAGTTGGCCGCCCGGCAGCATGCGTTGGGCCAGTTTGCCCAGATACGCCTTGCCTGGCTGCGCGCCCACGGTTTCGATATACAGGTTGAGCGCCGACATACACGCATACGGGCCCGACAGCCATTCTTCCCCGACCAGCGGCGAACCCGCCGGAATGCCTTTTTTATCGGCCGCCGTCAACACCCAGGCGCGCGCCTGCGGCATCAGCGTTTCCTTCATGCACCGGAGCATGGCGACACGCTTCGCCACGCTGGTACGGGCCCATAGGTGTTTGTTGTTGGCCAGCGTATGCAAGGCGTCGTCGAGCGCATCCGCGGAAGGCGGCCGCGGCATATCGTTGAGGTTGCTCATGGCCCAGGAGTGTTCTAACTGGAGATGTAGTGCTGCAGCTGCGCAATGGTTTCTTCGTGGCCGGCAATGATGTCATCCATGATGTCGCGAATGGAAATCATGCCCAGCACCTGGTCGCCATCCACCACCGGCAAGTGGCGGATTTTCTTCTGGCTCATCAAGGCCATGCAGGCATTGGTGCCGGTCCGCGGCGCGACCGTGACCACCTCGCGCGTCATGATGTCGGCGATGCGGGTTTCACGGGAGTTCCTGCCTTGCAGCGCCACTTTACGGGTGTAATCGCGCTCCGAAAAAACGCCCACCAGCAGGCCCTTGTCCATCACCACCACGGCGCCAATCCCGTATTCGGCGAGCAGCTTGAGTCCGTCGAAAACCAGCAGGTCGGAGGTCACCTGGTAGATCTTCGGATCGCGCTTCTTGAGCAGTTCAATGACCGGTTTCATGGGGTCTCCAATCGTGATAGCTGGGCGGAGCATCCAGTGTAAGCAATGTAGGCCAGCGCGGATTGTCCGCTTATCTCGCCCCATTTCGGCCTACCGGGACTGCTTGAACGCCATCACGGCCTGGTTGCGCAGCGTGCGCAGCAAGGCCAGTTCCTTGTCGCCTAGTGCCAAAGCGCTTTTCTCGCCCTTGTCGGCGTAAATCAGGCCGAATGGTTTGCCTCTTACGGTCAATGGAAGCAACAGGAAAGATGGGGCATTCACCGACTTGCGGTACCACGCCGGCAGGCGATCGGCAATCCGCGGCTCGGTAGCGTCGCCGATCATGGTGTCGGCGCCCCGCAGACACACGGCGGCGAAAAGGTCCGGGCTTATGGCGCCAACCTTCACGCTGAATGCCTTGACCAAAGGCTCTACGCCGTCACCCAGACCAAAGCGTCCGGTCAAGGTGTCGGTCCTGGCGTCGAGCATGCAAAAAACGATGTGCTGAAAACCCATGGCCCGGAACATGGTCTCCAGGATCATGCGCAACACGTCGGTCAGCTTGAAGTCCTCCACCATCGCATTGGTAATGTCCTGAATCCCTGCCGCGAGCATTTCGGCCACGTGTTGCGCGTCGTGCGGCGCAATGGCGCCCACCGGCGGCGGCTCGGGTTGTGTGGCGTGCAACTCCAGCGGTGCCCACATGTCGGTCGGGGTGGCTTCCGACCGCTTTAAAGCGTCGGCGTCTTCTTCGGGCGGCTTTAACAGCCGGGACGCGCCGCTTGCCGGCAACGGCTGTATTTCCATCGCGCCCGCCAGCTCGATCAGTTTGCTGCGTGCCGCGATTGTGGCCCGCAGCATTTCCTGCGCATCGATGCCGATGCTTCTGGAATAGTGTTGCCCCACCCGCGACAACCGTGCGCCGAGTTCCCTCGGTTCGGTGCGCAACAAGGTGTCGGCGATTTCGTTGGCCGCAACGGCAATCCAGCGCAGACGCTCGCCGTTCTCCACTGGAACACGTGTCGGTGGGTCGCCTGCGGGCTTGCGCATGCAACGGCGGATGCTGTCGGGCAAACCCCAGATCCTGGCCACACCCAGGCCCAGGGCTTCGAAGTTCAAACCCAGCACGCTGGCGGACGCGGTTGCCTCACTCTGGGGCGGTCGCGCCGATGTGACTAAACCGCGCACGACACGGGCTTCCTCGGGAAAGTAATACTCCGCCAGCAGACGCCCGAGATTCTGGAACATTGCGCCGATAAACGCTTCCTCGGCGTCGCGCGTGGCGGCCCCCAGTTCGCTGGCGATCGAACCTGCCATCAGGGAGCGTAAAAACTCTTCCTTGAGCACATTGGCGTGGGCTTTGTCCTGCATGTGTTCCAGCAGGACCAGGCTTAACGCCATGTTGCGGATGCCATTGAACCCGACCAGGCTCACGGCGCGCGATACCGTTCCGATGCTGCCGCCGCCGCGTGCGTAATAAGCACTGTTGACCAAGCGCAAAAGTTTGTTGGTAAGGCCTACATCCTTCAGGATTTCATTGGTCACGCTGCCGATACTTTCAGTCTCGGAAGTTGCCATGCCCTGGATCCGCACCACCGAATGCGACATCGCCGGAAAGTCGCTTTTGTGGCGCATGCGCAGCAACAAAAAATCCAGTGTGCCGCTGCCGGAGCCGCCGGCCAAAGCTTCGGGATTCTCAACTTCGCCTTCGGGCGTCGGGTCCGACCACCTGACCAACTCGGCCTGAAAAGCCGCCGCGCTTGGATGCCGGTGCGAGGGCTCGCGCGCCAGGGCGTGCGCCACGATGGCGCGCAGCCGGTCGTCCACTTCACTGCTCAGGTCGACCGGCAAGGCAAGCTGCTCATTCAGCACACGGTAGACGGCCCGGTAGGAATCCGGTTCGGTTATTAACGGTTTGCCGCAAAGCATCTCGGCCAGCACCATTCCAACGGAAAAAATATCCATCGCAGGCGTGGCCGGTGCGCCGCGCGCAGCTTCAGGGGACAGATAACCCGGCGTGCCAACGTAGTGCGCGCCGGTGCCGGCGCCACCGGCATCCTGGATATGGGCTGCAATGCCAAAGTCCATCACGCGTGCCCGGCCCGACTCGTCTACCAGCACATTGCTGGGTTTTAAATCGCGATGCACCACGCCCGCTGCATGGGCGACTACCAGTGCGTCGAGTACGTCCACGATCAATGCCACCGCCTCGGCGGCTGGCAACGCGCCACGCGTGGCCAGTACGCTGGACAGCGTCTGCCCCGGCACGTACTCGAAGACGAGGTATGGCTGCTGATCGTGTACGTCGGCTTCAAATACCGGGACGATGTTGGGATGCGTCAACCGGCTCACGCTGCGCGCTTCGTTCAACCATTGCGGAATGGCCGATAGCTCGGCGCCCTTGCCCATCTTCATGAGTTTGATGGCTACCTCACGCTCCAGCCGCGGATCGAACCCCAGCCATACAACCGACTGTGCGCCCTGACCCAGGATCCGACGCAACTCGAAGCGGCCCAGCACGTTGGGTTCCGGCTGGGAAGGCCCGCCGGCTGCCAGTCTCTTGACCGTGGATAACGGTGAAAAATCGGACATGAGTCAATGTTTACGGGCGACCGTAAAAATGGCGGTGGTGTGTGCGGCGAGTATGACACCGACATAGGGCAGCGCGCGGCGTGGAAGGACTGGGTAATATGCAAGATGCAACAAGGCACACCGATGAAAATTACCGCTCCTCGCGTACTTGCGTTCGACATCTTCGGCACCGTGGTGGATTGGTACGGCGGTATCCGGCGCGAGGTGGAGGCGCTTAACCTTGGCGTGGATGGCGGTGAATTCGCGCTGGCCTGGCGCGACGGATACCAGCCCGCGATGCGCCGCGTGATGTCGGGCGAATTGGGCTGGACCCTGATCGACGACTTGCACCGGCTGATCCTGGACCAGCTGCTGGAACGGTTTGAAATCGGACATTTGACAGAGGCACAAAAGCGCCACTTGAACAAGGCCTGGCACCGGCTTGATGCATGGGGCGACGTGCTTGCAGGTCTTACCCGCCTGAAGACGCGTCACACCATTTGCACACTGTCCAACGGCAATATCGGCCTGTTGACGAATATGGCCAAACACAACCGGTTGCCGTGGGACTGCGTCTTGTCGGCAGAGGTCTTCAAGGCCTACAAGCCCGACCCTGCAACCTACCTCGGCGTGGCGCGTGTTTTTGACATCGATCCTTCGGACGTAATGCTGGTGGCCGCGCACCAGGACGACCTGGCCGCTGCGCGCGCTTGTGGTTTGCAGACCGCCTACATCGAGCGTCCGCTTGAATTCGGACCGGGCCAACCCAAGGATATTTCGCCCAACTCAGCCAATTCGCTGCATAGCAAGGATTTTCTGACCTTGGCCGACCAGCTAGGCTGTTGATCGGCGCCCGTCGGCTTAAACCCTTTATTTGACAAGTCGCGTGTCGGGAAACGCGGCGTGCCAGCCAAACCAGAAAGCGCGATGCGCCGGCAGCCGCGACAG
>JANYBQ010000186.1 GCA_025360705.1 Betaproteobacteria bacterium
AAGGTCGCGAAGGCTCACCAGAAAACGCCGGGCCGCCCCAAGTTTTCTTGCACCCCCTCCCCCTCGGGAGGACTGACGCGAAGCGGCAGGGCTGGGGGCCTTAAAAGCGGATGTCGACGCTGTTGTGCATGGCGGTCTGGACGACCGCGTCGAGTGCGTCTTGCACTGGATGAGCGGAAATAATCCGTAGCTGGCCGGTCGCAAACAACTGCTCGCACGACCGGCGGGTCAGCGACTGCATGTAACCCAGCGCATCCGTAAACAGCAACAAGGTGGTGTTGGGGCTGGTCCAGCTGAGGCGGGTACGCGTCCAGCTGCCCTCGGCCATCAAGGCAACCCGCGACCCCACCACCAGCTCGTCGATGGCAGTGCGCTGTGGCAGCGGCAGCACATCCGTGGACAAATCGATGAAACCCGATGCCCGTGCCTCCAGCGGAGCCACCCATAAGCCGTCGTTGCCACTCAAATGCGCGGACATGCTGGCGGCATCGCGCGGCCGGCGGGCCACGGGTGGCGACGCCGCCGCGGCGTCGGGTTTGAAGCCGCGCTGGTGCAGATGCATCAGCACCTCGAAAAAGCCGCTGGTCTTGTGGGGTGGATAGTCGATCGTGGCCAGGCCTTCACGCAGCCGGCTCAACAGCTGGGGAACCAACCGCGTCAGGGTCGGCACTTTCTTGCGCGTCAGATGCGGCTGGGCGCTCCACATCAGACCCTCTATCAGCTGCGCGAAATGGCCGGGGTCGTCGGCGCCGCTTTTGTCCGCCATACGCGCATGGGCTATTACCTGGGCCCATGGACCACACAGGAAATCCAGCACCGCATCGGGCACCAGCGCGGCGTCGGGCCGCGCGAGCATGTCCGCCACTATCGTGCTCGCCAGCGCCTTGCGCTGCTCGGCCTTTTGCAGGGCCTTGACGGCTTTGGCAAGCTGCCTTTTCTCCTTGCCGTCCGGGTCGTCCCATAGACCCACAAGCTGGCTCAGCACTTTGTCGAACGGCTCGGCGGTGTCGATACTCGCAGAAGCCAGCGGCGCCACCGCCTCGCGCAGGGGCTCCATGAAACCACTGAAGCCGCGCGATTCCACCGACTCGAAAGCGATGCTGCGATGTGTAATCTCATGCAGCAGGCGGCGCGCCGGATGTTGCCGGTGACTGAAAAAGCGCGGGTCCGCCAAAGCCAGTTGCAGTAGCGCGGGCTCCAGTTCGCCCACCAGCTGACGCACCGGCGGCAGCAGGCGCTGGTCATGCGTGATGTTGTCGACCATCATGGTCACCACCTCCACGCCCAGCGTCTGGTCCAGGCCGTGGGCCGAGCGGCGCAACTCCTCGCGCAGCGCTTGTGGCGCGTCCGTAACCGGTAACGCCGCGGCTTTACCGGTCTGCACGCGGTGCACTACCCGATCGATCAGCTTCATTTCCCGGATGGCGTCGAAAGCCGCTGGAACCGTGGCACGGAAACCTGTCGGTTCCAGACCGCCGGTCGCGGATCCAGCGTCGTCAAGCACGGGCGCGTGACGGGAGTAGCGCTGCTCAATCCGGTCGAGGTCGTGCGCGTCGAAGGACGCATCCGCCAGCAAATCACGGAGCTTTTCCAACGTCAACACAGGCCGCTGTTGGACTGTGGGTCGTTCCGCGGCTCCGCTCGGCCCCACAGCGCCAGCTAAGCCGCCCGACGCCACGCCACGCTCACGCAGATGGGCGCACAAGTGCCGGTAGTAAGCATCCAGCTCGTGCCCCAAGGCGCCGGACATGACGGATATCCAGGACTTGCTCACGGTCGAGGGCACCGGCAAATGCGTCAGCGCAGCGGTCACCGCCTCCACATACACAGCCGGGCGCAACGGGTTGTGTTCCAGCCGGACGGTCGCCAGACCGAGCATGGCGCAAATCAACTGGTTGAGTTCGGCCAGTGCCGCATCCGCCGCTAGCTGGACGGTATGCTGTACACGCGCGCTGGAAACGCGTTGCGCCAGTTGCGCATCGTCCATGGCGGCCAGTTGATCGAATTGCAAGCCCGTTGGGGCGGCAGGCAACGCCCTCTCGACCGAAGCCATTCTGGCAAAAGCGGTCTGGAGCTCTTCAGCGAAACGCTCGCACAAAATAGGCTCGAACTGGTTCAGGCGCCGACGCGAGTCGGTCAGGCGGTCGCGTTCGCGCAATTCAAGCGCCTGGCTTTCCTGTTCGCGCAATCCCGCGCGGGTATGTGCGATCAGCCGCGTCATCAGCGCCGCCGATCCATCGACGGCTTCTCTGATCGTGGCCTGGTACAAAGCCGTGTACTGCTGCGAAATTTCCGGTTCCGTGACTTTCATGAGTATGTGGCCCCCACGCTCCGCACTGCGTGTCGTCGCTGCCCCCCATGGGGGTTAATTTTCCTTGGGGCGGCCCGTCGGAAAATTGTGGGCCC